>JAJZDJ010000281.1 GCA_021828685.1 Actinomycetes bacterium
TCGAAGATGCGTTGCGGTCGTATCTGCGAAGCGGCCACGGCGAGGCAGCACGGGACGAGCTGGCGGAGCTGCTTGTACGTGTAGCCGCGACCAGCGATCTCGATGAAGGCGCAGCTATCTCCCAGGCGGTAGACGAGGTGCATACCGTCCGGCGGGCGCGTCGTTCGAATTCACAAGGTGGATGAACCGCTCCGCGTCGTCATCGACACGAATGTCTTGCTGGCAGCGGTCACTTCGGCTGAGGGAGTGTCAGCCCGGTTGCTGACCTACGCCCGAACCGGGCGTCTTCGCCTCGTGCTCTCCCCGTTGCTCTTGGACGAGCTGCAAGAGGTACTGGAGCGGCCCAAGTTCCGGCGTTACCTGAGCCTCGACGATGTCGTCGTGTTCGTCTCGTCCGTACGGAAGCTCGGTGACGTCGTAGCGGACCCGCCGCCGCCCGTCGTTCCCATCACTGACGATCCTGACGACGACTTCCTCGTCGTGTTTGCCGAAGTTGAGCGCACCGATGCGATCGCGTCGGGCGATCCCCATCTGATCGAACTCCATCGTCCGGGGCTCACCGTGCTGACCCCGCGCTCACTCGAACCTGGATGATAACAAGTAGCGAACGTATGTTCGCTAGCCTTACGGCTGTGCACAGGACAGTTGTCGACCGTCTCTCACGGAATCTTCATGGGTCCGACGCTGAGATTCTTCTCTCTGCAAAACTCCAGGTTGTGGCAGTGGCGTCCTGGGACCCCGAAGAGTGGGAAATTCACGCCGTCGCCATGCTCTGTCACCACGCAGGACAACGACCCCGGGAACCGGCGTTTGAGGACGCTGTGACGGTACGAAGCCGGCGATCTTTGGGGGCGGTGTCGGCTGGTTTGTGGGAAGCCCAGATTTCGCTCGGGTTTCGTCGGGTGTTCTGCGATTATGAACACCGTGACTTTGGACCGCTCACTAGATCCTGTCCTAAGGGGCGTCGGCGGCACTCGTGTCTGTTGGGAACAGGCGCCGCCCGTCGTCCGCGCTTCGATCGAAGACCGTTTGAGGGCGAAAGTGCTCAGCGCGCTCAGTCAGGAGTCGGGATTCTCGCCGGCACTCGCCGCCCGCCTGACGCTGGATGACGGCCGCCGTATCTTCGTGAAGGCCATCGGCCCAGACGAGAAGTCAGGAGCGCCGGGAGGACAGGAGTCCTACCGTCGAGAGGCTCGCATCAGTGCAGCGCTACCCCCAGACGTTGCCGCCCCCAGACTGACCGACACATGGGAGGGGGAAGGTTGGGTGGTCCTCGTCTTGGAGGACCTCGACGGCGCCAACCCTGATTTGCCATGGCGAGATGATCAGCTCGACCGGGTCCTGCAGGCCCTGACCACCACCGCCGCTGCGCTGACCCCAAGTCCGATAGCAGCTCCACCGGGGGGAACGCCTGGCGGCACCGACCATTGGCGGATCCTCGCCGAACACCGGTTGCAACTCACGCGCTTTCCGGAAATGGACCGCTGGGTGCTAGACCATCTCGACCTGCTGGTACAGCTGGAGGAGTCATCACGGGCCGCAGCTTCTGGCAACACACTGGTCCATTCCGACCTTCGAGCCGACAATATCGTCCTCACCGATGAGCGGGTCTTCTTCGTTGATTGGCCCCACGCCCGCATCGCTGCGCCATGGCTGGACCTGGTTTGGTTTCTGCCGAGCGTCGCAATGCAGGGCGGTCCGTCGCCCAATAGGCTGTTTTGGAAGCATCCGTTGGCCCAAAATGCCAACCACGACCAGGTAACAGCGGCTCTCGCAGCATTTGCCGGCTTCATGCTCCACGGCGCCGCACAGCTACCTCCACCCGGACTGCCCACCCTCCGCAGCTTTCAACTCGCCCAAGGCCAACAAGCCGTCCAATGGCTACAGCAAATGACCGGCGCGGAATAGCCCGGAGTTGGAGGACGCTGGAAGCCCCACCTGCCCTGGGAACGGCGAAAGGTACACGTCAGTGGCTGTCGCAACGTCTTGTTGATCGGCGCGCCGGACACGAGTCGCGGCCCCACCATACGCGCCTGACTTCACTTGTCGGCGCATGACTACCCGCATCGCCGGATCGAGCCCGTGGGCGGCCTCGGCATCGCGCACCGCCCGCAGACCGGCACCGATCTCGTCGTCGGCCAAGACCCGGAATCCGAGGTGCTCATAGAGGGGACGGTTCCAGGGGATGTGGCCAAAAGTAGTCAAGGTCACCGCGTCCATGTCGAGGCTGGCCGCCCACTCTGCCGCTCTGTCGATCAGCGCACGCCCTAGGCCCCGGCCTTGGTGGTCGGGGGCCACGCTGACCTGCTCGATATGTGCGGCCCCGTCGATCTCGTCGACTAAGACGTAGCCCAGCGGTGCGCCATCGCTGTCCCCCGCCACCCACGCCCGGCCGCCCTCCGCGTAGCCCGCCAGTACCTCGATCAAGGCAGGTTCGTGGTCAGCCACACGCCCGAGGCCGAAGTCCCGAAAGCGCCGACCCGCCGCCCGCTCGATCTCGCGGAGAAAAGAAAGATCCTCCATCACGGCGCCACGAATCAGCACAGTCACCAGACTAGGTTCGCACTCCGAACCTCCTCGCTCCGGCCAACAATGATCCCCAGCCGACGTTGCCGGACAGTGCTGGCCGACACAACAGCGCGCGGCATTGGGATGCCTGACAGTATTAGCGCCGATGACAGATTCGCACTGTTTCACCTCCGCCCTGTCCGGGGTTACAGACACTAGGGCGTCGGATAGCGCGTCGTCTCCTGACGCCCGGCTTCATCGTGAGTCCAGGACCTGGCTGACGCCGTTCATCGACGCGATCTCTGGTGCAGGCATGGGGGTTCTCGATCTTGGCTGCGGCCGCCATGGCACCGACGCCAGCTTCCTCGCCGACAGCGGTTTCACCGTGTTCGCTTGCGACCGCGTTCCGCCCCAAGCGACTGGCACAGCGGTCCACGCCTTCGTCTCTGGCATCGCGGAGCCTCTCCCGGTACGGACAGGGACCATCGACACTGCCCTGGCCTCCCTGTCGTCGCACTATTTCTCTTGGGACACGACGATCTCGATCTAGGAGGAGATCCACCGGGTCCTACGACCCGGCGGCGCGTTGTTGTTGCGGGTCAACGCCGACGACGACGTCAACTACGGCGCTGGAATCGGTGAGGAGATTGAACCCGGCTACTTCCACAGCAAAGGTG
>JAJZDJ010000282.1 GCA_021828685.1 Actinomycetes bacterium
CACGACACGCATCGCCCCCGTAATACCCCCACCACCGCTACCCTTCGACTTCGCCGCGATGGACCCTACGAGTCCAGCGGTGAAGACTTTCACCGGACCTCTCGTCGACGCTCTACCTGCCAACACCGCCGCCTGGCGTTCAGCCGACATCGGCGCCGCCAACGGACACGCCAACGCCCGATCAGTCGCCCGAGTCCTCTCGACCGTCACCCTCCAAGATCCGCGCTTCCTGTCCGCCGAGGCCGTCGACGCGATCTTCGACGTCCAAGCCGACGGTACCGATCTCGTACTCGGGGTTCCACTCCGCTTCGGAATCGGATACGGTCTCGCCAAACCCGAAACCATCCCCTACGTACCAGAAGGGCGCGTCTGCTTCTGGGGAGGCTGGGGCGGGTCCGTAATAGTCATGGACCTGGAACGCCGCATCACCTTCGCGTACATGATGAACAAGATGGCGCCCGGAATCATCGGCTCCCCCCGAGCCGAAAGCTACATGCGCGCCGCCTACGCATCCCTCGGAATCGACCTCCCCCCAAGCAGCCCCAGCCAATAACCGAAGAAAACCGAAGCGCCTACCAAATCAGCAACGCCGAAACCGTCACCCGGCCGGCCTAACGACCCGGCCGCGATCACCCGCCATCTCCGCCAAGCGTCACGCCCAAAGAACAACCCTGGTACACCCGACTTAGGACACTCCGGTGACGGACCAGCCCGGAAGGGCATACTCCCTGCTCAGCGCCTGTGCAGCAACTGCCCGGACCGGGTACAGCCGTGGGCGGTTCACTCCCCCACCATCGCACGCGCGGCGTTGCCAGAATGTCCGAGGACTCCGAGAGACACCTGAGAACACCATGCGGTCTACCAGCCGCCCTCTGTATGCCTGGCGTCGGAGGGCCGCCGTATGCGCGGCATCGTTCCAGGCCCACAGCAGCGGTCAGGCCGCATAGATCCAAGGCGACTCAAGGCTGGGACAGGCGGTCAGTCACCCTCCTCGTCACCCCAGCGGCACTTGAGCAGTTGGACGAGCCCTCACTCAGGTGCCCAGCGCCAATCGGACCCATGAGTTCGCGAGCGACCGAGGCGCCGCACGCATCGCACCGGACCCACCCGCTTACGGCGGCCCACCAGAGCGGGGTATCCGCGGTGCGCAGCTCGTCACCGCCGACTACAGCGAGCATGAGGTCGAGGCCGAGCGGCTCGACGACGGTGGCCTCTCGACAGTCAGCGTCCGGGTGTGCGGGCTCCTCACGTACGCCGTGCTCAAGATCCAGGCCTTCCAGGATCGGCATGACAACAAGGACGCTTACGACCGTCGAGGAGCCTTCCCGATGAGGTTCCGGGAAAGGTTTTGATCAAGCAGCAGTTTCACGCAGAGGCGAGGCGCTTCTCACGCAGCGCTGCGAACTCGATCGCAGCCCGGACGTGTCCGACGGTCAATTCCGGGAAATCCGTGACAATTTGGTCTCCCGTCATACCTGCGGCAAATACTCGAGGACGTCATAGACTGCGATCCGGGTACCTGAGAAGCATGGCTTTCCGCTTCGAACTCCAGGACGAACCTCGATCATTGATGCGACACTCACAATAACGAGGGTACTCCCGACGACCAAGCCTTCGTCGATGCCATCTCCTGGAACTGGCAGGGTAGCGACGACGAACAGCCGTCTAGATCGAAGCCCCTGACAACCGCCGCCCGACGTTGAGGGGTTTCACGGCGTCTCGCTGTTACAGCCAGCCCCAGACCTGAGCCTGTAAGGTTTGGGGAAAAAGGTTCGCCCCGCGAACCACACGCCCTTCGCGCCGGACCAGCCCTACAGGTTCGAGACCCGAAGGCCAGATGGGTGGGGAACGGACGGTCGAACTCGTAGCGCGTCTCCCCGGCGAGTCGAGCGGTCTCGCAGTAGCCGGCCGTCGAGCACTTCCCGACGGTCGTCCGGGGACGTCCAGTAAGTCATCAATGCGGAAAACCGCAGACTCGTCAAAGCCGGGCGCTATGCGATCTGACGCGTCGGGCCCTTGGCGAACGCCATACGAACCGGCGGAGGCGTGTGTACGTCCGGCGTCAGGAATCCGAGTCGGGCGATAGGTCTTCGAGAACTTCGTCTGGCAGATCGATACCGGCCTTGGTGAGGGTGTCGCGAACTGACCAGGCGAGGTCGTCGGTCACGTCCGGGCCAGCGTAGGCGAGCACGGTGCCGTCATCGACGTCGTCGTGGCAGTTCGCGAGACCACGGAGCAGTCCGAGCGCGAGTTGGCGTGCTGCGTCGAGGAGGCCCAGGGCTGCTCGCCGGGAAAGGTCGTCGAGCGCCGGCTGGAGCAGCTCTTCGAGTATCTCGCTGGCGGCCTCGTTCTCATGGACGTACCCTCGACCTCGGACTCGCCCGGCCCGATAAGCGAGCGGATCGGCGTCGGCCTCACGGAGTGCCCATTCGAGTGACTCGGCCACTTCGTCCGCGTCGATAGTGGACAGCCTGGCCAGAGCGAGGCGTTCGGCGTCCACGAGCAGTTCTGGGTGGGCTACGAGCACCTCGTCCAGCAGGCTGCCGCGTTCGCCGCTGGTAAGCTGATCAAGGGCGGGGGTGGATGGACGGCGGGCTCTATTCACGGTTCGGGCCATGCCCAGCCCGAGGGACGTTCGGCGGGGAACGGTGCGAGACAGAGCCAGGTCCGGTAGGCGGCATGGAACCATCCTGCGACCGAGTTCGGGTCGAAGTGAACGTCGGCAAGGGAGAGAACGTCTTCGGTCTCCTGGTGCCGGCAGCGGGCAACCAGACCCCGCCGTTCGTCTCCCTCCAAGTCGAAGCCGGTAACCTCTACGGCCACACCGACCACGGTCGCACCAACCGGGACGTCCACCTCGTCCTGGAAGACCTGGAGGAATCCCGACATCTGTTCGTCCGTGTCGTAGGCGTCGACGGTGATCTCTTCGATGAGCTGGGCGAGAGACTGCGTCATGGCAGGGGCAACCTACTACGTGGGTAGGACACGGCTCGGACGTGTGGGGCCTGGGCAGCCTCCTTGCTCTGGGATGGGCAGGCCGGCAACCGTCGCCGCCAGCGATGCCGCGGAGCGCGTAAACTGCTAATACAGTTCTGGTTTAGCATGTTTAGCGGAAGGTTGGCAGATGCGGAGCTTCGCAGACGCTGACACCTTGATCGCCGCGGTGCCAGCCGGTGTCGTCACCG
>JAJZDJ010000048.1 GCA_021828685.1 Actinomycetes bacterium
ACTGGCGTAAGGCCGGGCCGGGTCCGGTCAACGCGAATCCGGAACCGCCGCTGTTCGACCCAGACGAACTCCTCGGGTTGATGGCGCCCGACCTGCGCCAGGCGGTCGACGTGCGTGACGTCATCGCCCGAATCGTCGACGGCAGCCGCTTCGAGGAGTTCAAGGCCTCCTACGGCAACACCCTCGTGACCGGCTGGGCTGAGATCGGCGGCTTCACCGTAGGCATCCTCGCCAACAACGGAGTGCTCTTCTCAGAGTCGGCGCAGAAGGCCGCCCAGTTCATCCAGCTTGCAAACCAATGCTCGACCCCGCTGGTGTTCCTGCAGCACATCACCGGCTACATGGTCGGCAAGGACTACGAGCGAGGGGGGATCGTCAAGCACGGCAGCCAGATGATCAACGCCCTTTCCAACTCGACCGTCCCCCACGTCACCGTGATCCTCGGCGCAAGTTACGGGGCCGGCAACTACGGCATGGGCGGCAGGGCCTTCGATACCCGTTTCGTGTTCTTGTGGCCGACGGCCAAGATCGCCATCATGGGACCAAAACAGATGGCTGGTGTTATGTCTATTGTCCGTCGCGAGCAGGCCACACGGCGCGGCCTGTCGCTCGACGAAGATTCCGAACGCTTACGCGCCGAGGCTGTCGAGGCGTTTGCCGAGGAGCAATCGCTCGGACTGTACGCGACCGGCAGAGTAGTCGACGACGGCATAATCGACCCCCGGGACACGCGAACCGTCTTGACTATCGCACTATCCGCTTGTCACAGCGCACCGGTCAAGGGTGCGGCGGGATATGGGGTGTTCAGGCTGTGATCGAAAGGCTCGCTGTCGCAAACCGCGGGGAGATCGCAAGGCGGATCATGCGGACCGCCGCGTCGATGGGAATCGAGACCGTCGCGATGTACGCCGATGGCGACGCCGACTCGCCGCATGTACGAGAGGCGGATCAGGCTCTGCGTCTCCCCGGTAGTACCGCCGCCGAGACGTATCTAGACGTAGACGCCGTGCTGGCTGCGGCACTTCGAGGTGGAGCCGATGCCCTGCACCCAGGCTACGGCTTCCTCTCGGAGAGAGCTGAGCTTGCAAGAGCCACGATCGACGCGGGACTGACCTGGGTGGGTCCGAGCCCGGATGTCATTTCCGCCATGGGTGACAAACTTGCCGCAAAGAAGATAATGGCAGAGGCAGGGGTACCCACCTTGCCCACGTGGTCGCCTGGGGACCCGTCGATTGTCTTCCCGGTGCTGGTCAAGGCGGCGGCCGGCGGCGGCGGCAAGGGGATGCGCCTGGTAGGCGACCCCGAGGGCCTGCCGTGGGCTCTTGAGGCGGCGGCACGCGAAGCGCAGTCGGCGTTCGGGGACCCAACAGTGTTCCTCGAACGATTCGTTCAAGGCGCCCGCCACGTCGAGGTGCAGATCCTCGCAGACAGCCACGGGAACTTCGTGCACCTCTTCGAGCGCGAGTGCTCCATCCAGCGACGGCACCAGAAGATAATCGAGGAGTGCCCGTCGGGCGCCGTCAGCTCCGACTTGAGACGACAACTCGGAGAGGCGGCCCTCCGCGGAGCACGGGCGGTCGGGTATTTGGGGGCCGGGACAGTGGAGTTCGTGCTCGAAGCAAACGGGAGCTTCTGGTTCTTGGAGGTCAATACCCGTATCCAAGTAGAGCACCCTGTAACCGAAGCCGTTACAGGAGTAGATTTGGTTCGAGAGCAGTTGTTGATCGCTTCCGGCGAGCCTATGTCGATCCGCCAGGAGGCCCTTTCGATTGACGGCCACGCTGTAGAGGCGCGACTGTACGCTGAGGACCCCGCCAACGATTTCCTGCCCTGTACGGGAACCCTCGTGGAGTTCTCTCAGCCGGATCATCCGGCGTTGCGCTGGGAGTCCGGAGTGGAGACGGGATCCGTTGTCGGAATCGACTTCGACCCGATGCTTGCCAAGGTGATCGCTCACGCGCCTAGTCGTGTCGAAGCGGCGCGGCGTCTCGCCCTCGGGCTGTCACGGTCCCGGATCCGGGGGGTGACGACAAACCGAGACTTCCTGGTCGCTATCCTCCGCAGCCAAGATTTTCTCTCGGGGGAAACGACCACTGACTTCGTCGAAGTTAGCGGTGTACCTCGATCACGCTCGGTCGACAAAGATGAGCTTGCGGTGGCAGCCGTCGCTGCCGCGCTCGCAAGACGGTTCCGTCGGATGACCCAAGCTTGCGTGCTTCGCCAAGTCCCCGCCGGCTGGAGGAACTCGGTGATGCCACCCGAACGGGAGTCCTTTACCCATTGCGGGCAGACCTTGCAGGTCACATACAGCTTCGCTAGGGACGGGTCCGCCGACTTTAGCGTCGGCGGCGAATCGCTCAAGCTCTCACGTCCGCAGGTCTCCGTATGTGGGCTTTGCGTCGAGGTTCGGGTATCGCTCGGCGGCTCCGATGACAGGCGGCTGCTCGTAGCGGAGGAGGGCTCGAAGCTGTGGGTGCAGGGCCGGGAAGGCGACGTTGAGCTCGGGGTCGTGGAACGTTTTCCGGTGGCGGGTTCCGCTGGCCCCCAAGGCGGGTTGACGTCACCCATGCCGGGGCGAGTCGTAAACGTGTCGGTGGCTGTTGGCGACACGGTCGACGCCGGCAGCCTACTGGTCGTGATCGAGGCAATGAAGATGGAACACAGGCTCAACGCGCCACACCCCGGCCGTGTCGCCCAGGTACTCGCCGGCCCAGGAGACCAGGTGGGAGCCGGCCAGCTCCTCGTTGTCGTCGACGGGCACGACGCCGGCGGGGACGGGACACTCGACCGCGTCAAGGAGGGCGGGACGTGACAGGCTCCGGGGAGCACACTCGGCGAGCGGTACGCATCGCGAACTGCAGCGGCTTCTACGGCGACCGACTTTCCGCGGCGCGCGAGATGGTCGACGGTGGGCCGATCGACTTCTTGACAGGCGATTGGCTGGCGGAGCTGACCATGCTGATCCTCGCCCGTAATCGCATACGCGAGCCGTCAGGTGGCTACGCGCGCACTTTCGTAACCCAAATGGAACAGGTGATGGGCGACTGCCTCGAACGTGGCATCAAAGTAGTCTCCAACGCGGGGGGCTTGTCGCCACGTGGATGCGCTGACGCTGTGACCGAAGTCGCCGAACGCCTGGGCCTGTCCCCGGTCGTGGCGTACGTGGAAGGCGACGACCTTATGGGCCGCCTTGGAGAACTGCGCGACGCCGGTATCGACCTGCGCCACATGGAGACCGGGGAGCCGCTCGGAGAACGCCAGGTGTTGACCGCCAACGCCTACATCGGGGGTTGGGGGATAGTCGAAGCGCTGGCCCGTGGTGCCGACATAGTCGTGACCGGCCGAGTCACGGACGCGGCGTTGACGGTAGGCCCCGCCGCGTGGTGGCATGGTTGGGGCCGAGATGACTTCGATCAGCTAGCCGGGTCCGTTGTCGCCGGCCACGTAATCGAGTGCGGCGCCCAGGCGACTGGAGGCAACTACGCCTTTTTCACTGAGATCCCCGGCCTGGAGCACCCAGGTTTCCCGATCGCCGAGGTGTTCGCAGACGGCAGTTCGGTGATCACAAAGCACCCTAGCCACGGCGGGGCGGTAAAGGTGGGGACAGTGACCGCACAGCTGCTTTATGAAATAGGCAGTCCGGCTTACATCAATCCCGATGTCACCGCCCGCTTCGACACCATAAGCCTTTCGGACGACGCCCCGGATCGAGTGCGGATATCCGGAGTTCGAGGCGAGCCCCCGCCCTCGAGCGCGAAGGTGTCCGTCAACTTCTCCGGAGGTTGGCGCTCCTCCACCACCTTGTACCTGACCGGGCTGGACATCGAGGCTAAGGCAGCGCTCGTCGAAGGCGCCCTTTGGTCGTCGATTCCGGGGGGCCGCGACGCCTTCGCCGAGACGGACGTCACTCTCGCGCGCACCGACAAGACGGACCCTGCCACCAACGAGGAGGCGTCGGCGGTCCTTCGCATAACTGTCATGGACAAGGACGAGCGCAAAGTGGGACGGGCCTTCTCCTCAAAGGTGACCGAGCTCGCGCTGGCGTCCTACCCGGGCCTCTACGGTGGTGGGTTGACTGCAGGTGCCACGCTATACGGCGTCTTCTGGCCTGCAGTGATCCCCTCCCCCCTTGTCTATCAGGAGGTGGTGATCGGCTCGGAGCGAACCCTGGTGGAGTCGACCTCCTACGCACCCGACGCCACCACGGAGGAAGCTTCCGACAACCACGAAGCCCACGAATCCCATGCAGCCGCCGAGACTGCCGACCCTCCCGAAGGCGCCGAGGAGCCCACTCGGCGCGTCCCTCTCGGCACCATCTTCGGCACCCGCTCAGGTGACAAGGCGGGCAACGCCAACCTCGGCGTCTGGGCGCGTTCAGACCCGGCCTACCGGTGGCTTGCAGGCTACCTGACCGTCGAACGTTTGAAGTTCCTCCTACCGGAAACCTCGGATATGGAGGTGCGCCGCTACGAGCTGCCCAACCTGAGAGCACTCAACTTCGTGATCGTTCGCCTGCTTGGAGACGGAGTGGCTGCCAGCACACGCCAGGACGCCCAAGCGAAGAGCCTCGGCGAATGGCTGAGAGCACGATACGCCGATATTGCGGTATCGCTTCTTCAACCACCGGGCGTATAGGTCGGGCTGTTGATCGTTTCCGACAGGCGTCACTGCCATGATCTCTCATCCCATCATCAAAAGGCGATGGTGAGGCAGGGCCAAAGGACCCTTCTGCCTGGGCCGTCCCGCATGCCAAGCTAGTAAGCGATGACCGACACTGTCCGCGGGAACGACGCCCCCGCTCAGACGCGAGTCTTTCTCCTCGACGATCACGAGTTGGTGAGGCGTGGCATTCGCGACCTGCTGTGGACCGACAAGTCCATGGTCGTGGTTGGCGAGGCCTCGACTGCTAAGGAGGCACTGGAGAAGATTCCTCGAAGCAAACCTGACGTGGCCGTGCTGGACGTACGCCTCGGAGAGGGCGCCACAGGGATAGAGGTCTGCCGGGACGTCCGCTCGGACAATCCTCAGCTCAAGTGCATCATGCTAACAAGCTTCTCCGACGATGACGCCCTGTTCGCATCGATCATGGCCGGCGCCTCGGGCTTCGTGCTGAAGCAGATTCGCGGCGGCGACCTGGTCACCGCCATCCGGCGAGTTGCGGCCGGTGAGAGTCTCCTGGACAGCGCAGTTACAGCCCGGGTCCTCGACCGGCTCCGGAACCCGCCCGACGAGCCCGACGAGCTTCGGGACCTCAGCGCGCAGGAGCGGCGAATACTCGATCTCATCTCCGAGGGACTCACAAATCGTCAGATCGCCGAAGTGATGTTCCTAGCTGAGAAGACGATCAAGAACTACGTGTCCCACCTGCTAGCCAAGCTGGGGATGTCCAGGCGCTCGGAGGCCGCCGCATATGCCGCGCGCCTAGCCGAACAACGCCGGCACCGCTATAGCTTCTAACGAAGAGAGCCTTCGGACCGCCTCGAACAGCGTGGCGGATGTAGACCGCGCAGCTGGGCGTCGTTCGATCCGACGGTCCCCCTCACTGCCTAGCCCGCGGCTCGCGCGGAGTCTCCTGGGCGAGTTCTGACAGTGCCTCGTCGATGAGGCGGCTTGCCTCGTCGGCGATCGGCTTCAGCTTCGGGTTGGCTGTGACGCTGGCCATGATGGCGGGGTCCATGGCGTCGACGATGACACCGGGTCCGGCGCCGCGCACGACGACGTTGCAAGGCAGCAGGGCCCCTATCTCCCGCTCGGCTTCGATCGCCCGGCTCGCCAGGGCCGGATTGCAGGCGCCGATTATGAGGTATGGCTCCATCTGGTAGCCGATCTTTTCGTCCAAGGTAGCTCGCACGTCGATCTCGCTCAGGGTGCCGAACCCTCTCGCTTTCAGGGCTGCTTTCACTATAGGGACTGCCTCGTCATAACCGATGTCCAGCTTGATCGTCTTTGTGTAGTTCATTGGGTTCTCCTTGGTTGGTGTCTCAGGCTCTACCCGGACTGGCTCCGCTCCGCACCGCTTTGCCTCAGCGGTGGTGCTGGTAGTCGGCTGATCCGGGCGTTATCAATGGGCGAAACGGACGTGGGGCAGAACCCGGTCGAGCCAGGCGGGGCGATACCACATGTGGTGGCGCCCCAGGCGGAGCAGGACTGGGAGTAACACGAGTCGAACGACGAGGGCGTCGAGGGCGACTGCTACAGCGAGGATGACGCCCATTTCTTTAGGGGCGAGCGGCCCTGAGAGGGCGAAAGTCAAGAACACGGCGATCATCACCGCCGCCGCCGAGATGACGACCCGGCCCGAGGTGCCTACCGACCCGGTCATGGCGTGTTCAGCGTCGGGGTGGGTTTCGTAGCGCTCCTTTGCGGCGGACAGCAAGAAGAGGGTGTAGTCCATCGCTACACCGAAGACCATAGCCCCGAAGAACAGCGGCCCCCACGCGTCGACGAAGCCTTGCGGCGTGAAGTTGAGCAAGCCGGACAGATAGCCGTCCTGGAAGATGAGCCGGGCGATCCCGAACGCCCCGGCGACCGAGAGGCCGGTAACCACCACGCCGGTCAGGGCAACGAGCGGGGCTCCGAGCGCCACGAGAAGCAGCAGGAACCCGATGACGGCGAGCACGCCGAACACGAGAGGGGTGCGGCTCGCCAACGCGTTTTGCAAGTCGAGGTTCTCAGCTGCTGCGCCTCCCACGAGGCTGCCTGAGGGCAGGGTGCGCCGGATGAGGTTGATGGTGGACCCGGTTGCCTGCGTGGACGGCGCTGTGGTAGGCACGACTTGGTCGAGCGTCCAGCCACCCGACGTCGGCCCGGGCACCGTTGCTGCCACGCCAGGAGTGCGCGACAAGACGGCAAGGGCAGTGTTTTGGCTCGAGGCCGGCACGACGACCTGAAGGGTGCCGGGGGCGCCGGGCCCGAAAGCGTGGGTGACCTGGTTGTAGCCGATCCGGGCGTTTGCGGAGGCTGGGATGATGGTGATCGACGGCATCGAGGTGCGCAGCCCGATTACGGGGGCGGCGGCGAGGCCGAGGACGACCAGCGCAGCCAGCCCAGCTGGTAGGGGGTGCCGCCATATGGTCCGCGCCCACGCGTGGAGCCTCTGCTCAAGTTTGTATCCGTGAGGTTGGTCGGCCGAGCGGCCCCGGCCGACGAGGACGCGGCCGACGCGGACACGGCCGGAGTCGATGCGAGTGCCAAGCTTGCCCAACACGGCGGGGAGCAGAGTAAGGGTCGCGGCCAGCACCGAGATCACGGCGATCATGATCCCGAGTGCCATGGACCGGAAGGCGGGACTGGGCACGAGGAGGATAGCTGCAAGGGATGCGAGAACGGTCAGGGCGGAGAAGGCGACCGCCTTGCCGGCAGTGGCCATGGTTTCGGCGACCGACGCGGTCGCGGCAGCCCGATCGCCAGGGATAGCGTTTCGGCGGTGCATGGCGCCCCGGAAACGCACGACCAAGAAAAGCGCGTAGTCGATGCCGAGGGCCAGCGCGAACATGAGCGCGAAGTTCAGCGCCCATATGGATACTGGGGCGATCTTGTCGGCCAGCACGAGGGCACCGGCAGCGACGAGCAGTCCGGCCATTGTCAGCATGAGAGGTAGGCCGGCCGCGACCAGGCTGCCGAAGGCGACAGCCAGGATCGCGATGGTGACCGGCCATGACAGCATCTCCGAGCGCATCATCGCCGAATGGTTTACCGAGTTGAAGTTGGCCCACAAAGCGCTGTCACCGGTGAGAGTGGCGCTCACGGTGCCGCTGCCGGCACGGCCTATGGGCCCGGCCAGCTGCTGGGCTGCTTTAACCATGGCGTTCGGTCCTGCCGCAGCGCCGGCGGTGATAATCCCGGTCCGTCCGTCGGGCGAAATTGACACCCCCGGCTGCGGTTCGACCACCGTGGAGACTGTTGATTCGGCCCGCAAAAGGTTTGTGACCTTGGCTATGACAGCTCGGGCGGCCGGGTCGGAACTGATCTGGCCGGCGCGGTCAACGACGACGACTTGCAGGGCGCTTGCACCGAGGCCGTGGAAGTCCCGCTGGATCACGTTGCGGGCTGCGACAGACTGCGACGTCGAATCCTGCCAGCCCGCCCCCGCCAGAGCGGACTGGACGCTGGGAGCGAAAAATCCGAATGCGACGATTACCACGGCCCAGGCGACTACCACGATCCGCAGATGCGTCGCGGTCCACGTGCCTAGGCGGTACATCAATCCCGGTTCGCCGGATACCGATCGGTTTGTCGGCGGGCGGGTAGAAACTTCGGCGACGCTCATCGGTGATCGACTATCTGTGTCAAATCAGCGCCGTCTGTGATGTCGGTGGGTAGAAGGGCATCCAGTTCGGCGACCCGGCGTCGGAGGCTTCCGCACACCATCTCGCACAGTTCGAACAGATCTGGATCGGCGATCGAGTAGTAGGCCCTGTTTCCTTCTTTCACGCGTCTGACCAGGCCTTCCTCGAGCAGTATCCCCATGTGTTTGGACAGGTTCTGCTGGGAGGCCCCGGTGACGTTTTGAAGATCGGCGCTCGTTGCGGGGCCATCGCGCAGCGCGTCGAGGACATGGATCCGAGTCGGCTCGCTCAGCACCCTGAAGCGGTGGGCGATCAACTCGACGAGGGCGTCCGGAAGCGGTTTCGGCAAACTCATGTCCGCCACACTACACATCTTTACAACTGTGTAGTTGTGATTGTTGTCACCCAGCTACTTGGAACACGGTCTTCAAGGGAGGGACGCCTCCTGGGTCACGACGCGCCAGACTGGGAAGATGAGCGAAGTAGGCCCGAGACAGACGTCTGCAGCGGCGGACAGTGGCAAGATCAGCGGCCGGAAATGAACCGCCTGGCCCAAGAAACAAGCCCCTACCTACTCCAGCACGCCGAGAACCCGGTGGACTGGTACCCGTGGGGCGAGGAGGCCTTCGAAGCGGCGAGAGCCAGGGACGTGCCCATCCTGCTCTCCGTCGGGTACTCGGCCTGCCACTGGTGCCACGTGATGGCCCACGAGTGCTTCGAGGACGGCGAGGTAGCCGCCAAGATGAACGACCTCATGGTCAACGTCAAAGTCGACCGAGAGGAACGCCCCGACGTCGACAGCGTCTACATGGACGCCGTGCAGGCCATCACCGGCTCTGGGGGCTGGCCGATGACCGTTTTCCTCACGCCCGATGCGCGGCCGTTTCACGGGGGAACCTACTTCCCGCGAGCACAGTTTCTCGCTCTACTCGACAGGGTCGGCGAGCTTTGGGCGAACAGGCGTGCCGACCTAGACGATGCGGCCACACAACTCTCTGAAGCGGTTCGAGCGCAGACTTCGCTGCCTTCGGCGAGTTGGGCGGCAGGAGGGGACCCGGCCGCCGCATCCGACCCGGCGCTTCTTGAGCGCACCGGGGAAGCGCTGTTGGCCCGATTCGACCCCGACTGGGGCGGTTTCGCCAGAGCGCCAAAGTTCCCGCAACCCCCGATGCTCGAGGCGCTTCTGCAGGCAGCAGTAGCTACAGGCCGTTCAGACATGATGGCCGCAGTCACAACGACACTCGACGCCATGGCGGCGGGCGGGATCTACGACCATCTGGGCGGTGGGTTCGCACGGTACTCGACGGAACGGACCTGGCTGGTACCCCACTTCGAGAAGATGCTCTACGACAACGCGCTACTCGCACGCGTCTACCTGCACGCATGGCAGGCAACGCGACGCCCCGCGTACCTTCGAGTGCTGCGCGAAACGCTCTGTTATTTGATGTCATCTCCCGTCCGCCTCCCCGGAGGTGGGTTCGCGTCGGCTGAGGACGCGGACAGCGACGGTGTGGAGGGGAAGTTCTACGTGTGGGACCTCGCCGAAGTCGAGGAGGTATCCGGGCGAGAAACAGCCGACTGGTACGGCGCGACCGAAGCAGGTAACTGGGAGGGAGCGAACATTCTCCATCGGCCCCGCGGCCCCGTCCGCGCAGGCGGGACGGGCGAGGCGCTTTGGCCGTCCGCTGGCGACTGGCTCACACGACCGACGGCTGTAGAAGAGGGCCGCAGGAGGCTCTTGGAGCGCAGGAATGCACGGAACCGGCCGGGACTTGACGACAAGGTGCTCACAGAGTGGAACGCGATGGCGGTTGCGGCCCTCGCGGAGTGCGGTGCAGCAACCGCCGACGCGCAGATGCTCGCAGAAGCGGAGCTCGCCGCGACCTTCCTTCTTGCCAACTCGCGCAACGGCGACGGTCGTTGGATGCGCAGCTGGCAGAACGGGACGGTCCGACACCTTGCGTTTGCATCCGACTACGCGTGGCTCGTAGAGGCATTCACACGATTGGGGGAGGCGACGGGGCACAGCCGATGGTTCGACGAGGCCCGCCACGTCGCTCTAGGCCTCGTGGAGCTGTTCTGGGACGACGAGCGCCGGGCGTTTGCCACCTCGGGCGTCGACGCGGAGCGCTTGATCGCGGCACCCCTCGACGTCAACGACGGAGCGCTCCCGTCGGCGAACTCCGTCGCGGCTATTGCATTGTTGCGCCTCGGCGCAATCACCGGCGAGACCCGCTTTTCGGATCTGGCAAGGACTGTGATCGACTCGATGGGGCCGGCGCTCGACAAATCCCCGATGTCTTTTTCCGGGATGGTAAGCGCCGCATCCCTGGCCGGGCGCGGCATTACCGAGATAGTGATCTCCGGGTCACGTCCGGACCTGCTCGCTGCGCTTCGAGGCCTGTATATCCCTTCGGCGGTCGTCGTTTGGGGTGAGCCTTTCGACTCGCCCCTATGGGAGGGCCGCGTCGAAGAGGACCGCGACGGCCGCGCGTACGTCTGTCGCGACTACGCTTGTCGGGTACCGGCCAGTGACGCATCGACGCTTTCAAACCAGCTGGCCGACTTGAACGGTTAGACCATCCACCAAACACGACGACGCAGGGACAAGTATTAGACCTCGTGACTTCTGCAATCGCAACCGACCGGCTGTTGATCTCCAGCATGGACCGGACCTCACCCTGCGGCAGCACGGTTACGGCCCCCGATTACCGCCCTGTACTCAAGGAGATGCCGAGGGTCAACGTCGAGTCGGGGGTCACGCTTCACCTGGTCCTTCTCGCCGCTGACAGCCGGCACTGCGCAGGGATCGACGTCGAATCCGGGACCCTGGTGAGAGCTTGGGCGACTTTTCCTTTCGGGGTTCGTTTCTCACCTTATGACGTCGTCGAGGTCACGTTGGGCGGCGACGACGACGCCGACGCTCTGCCAGACCCGGCGCAGCCTGAAGCGGTCGCGATCCAGACACCACCCGAAGTCGTAGACCGCCTCACCGGGAGGCGCTGCGAGCGAATGCTCAAGGCGCTGCTTCATCCAAAGGACAGGCCTCTTCTCAACAACTCTTCGACCGCCATCCCGTTCTGGGAGCGCCGCGACGACCACCCGTCTATCGCCGTCGTCGACCCAGGCGATCCCGTGGTCCTCGTGAGGCAAGGCTCTTACCTCGGCGCCCGCTTCGAATGGCAGGGGCATGTGCGAGAGCTTCCCTGCCTCGATCGGAGCTTCGCCGGCGAGATGGACCGCTCCGGAATGCAGCGCACCCGGGCGCCGAAAGGCAGCCGCCTGCTCGTCGCTTTCACACCCCCGATCGACGGTAGATGCCACAAGGTCGTGGAGTCGATCCTTCCCCGCCCGTAGGACAGCGGCGTCCAAGGCAGCGCCAGGGAGGTCCCCCAGTGCCAGGGACTGCCACCGGGGGACTGCCAGGGAATGCAGCTAGGCGGAGTACTTCGCCGCGAGATCCTCGGCCATAGCCCAACCGAACGCAATCAGGACGTCACGTCGATCGCCGTCGAGGGGCGCCATGAGTGCCGCCACCTCCGGATCTATGGAATCCGGGTTGTCGACATCGAAGTCGAACACCCCGACGGCGCTCCCGTCGCCGGTCACGACAAATGAGCGGTCGTCGATGCGACCCTCCGCCCCGAAGCGCTTCGCGAGGCGGCGGCTCCACGCCCGCTCCTCGCCGCTCGGTTTGTGACCAGGCCGGGGGCATATATCCTCGAAACTGGCGAACGTTGCGAAACCGCCGGGACTGAGAAAGCGGGTCCCGATGAGGACATCCTCGTCAGGGAAAGCAAGGACCGCCCTGTGGAGCTGCGCTGCCCGGATCTCTTCGAGTACTTCGGACGACCCGGGACCGCGCGAGACCGACGCGAGTCCCCACAAGACGCACGGCGTCCCCCCGATGCGCTCCAGGGTGCAAAACGAGAAGCCACACAGGTGCCCGGCCTCTCTGACCTGGGTGATCAGAACCCATGCCTCGGGTTGCTTGGATATGAGGCCGATGTCGTATCCCGCAGGCCCGTCGACGACCATGTCCGCCATCTCGGCGAGCTCGGCGTCCGAAAGTGCGGTGCAGTCCTTCGTTTCCGCTTCCAGTCTCATGCGTAGATTGATCTCCTAACCCACTGTCTCCGCCTGACCAGTTTAGGCTGCCGGGACGTCATAGCGAAACCGCGCTCGGCCCGAGGAGCTCGCGAAGCTCCGCGGTCAGGCCGCCGGTCGGTTCTACCCAGAACTCCGAAGGCAGCCGCAGGCACTTGTCCCCAAGGTGCACCAGGACGGGCGACAGGCCTGGGTGGCCGCTCAGAACCTCCTTCAGGCGTTGGGCTCTCTCCGCGGTGAAAGCCTGCAACGGAATTTGGATATGCAAAGAAACGATCTCGTCGTCTCGGGTTTCGACCTTTTCAACATCCATGCATATCAACTTCGGCGTCTCTTCGCGCTGGTCGAGGCGCCCCTTGACGACCACCACGCCGTCGTCGCCGAGCAGGTGACCGACCGAGGCCATCGTCTTCGGGAACACCCATACCTCGATTGACGACGACAGGTCCTCCAAGTTGAAGGTGGCCATCAAGTCACCGCGCTTGGTGTACTTGCGGACCAGTCCGCTGACGACGCCCCCGACGGAACGGACGTCTGCGTCTCTCCCCTTGAACCCGCCACCCGTCCGCGGAGCGACTTCGCCGGCCACTTCCCTCGCCGCCTGGTCGCGTAGCTCGGCGACTGTCACGTCGCAGCGCCGAGAGATCGTTCCCTCCAGTCCTTTGAGCGGATGGTCCGAGAGGTACAGGCCCAGCATCTCCTTCTCGAACGCCAGGCGGGTGGCCTTGTCGAAGTCCTGGTCGGGTATCGCCACCCTTGCGTCGTCGAAGAACGACGTCTCGGCGCCGAGATCCCCGAAGAGGCTCATGACCCCCTGGTCGGCCTCTCGGCGTCGGGCGAGCGTCCTGTCGATGATCGTCTCGTAGACGAGCATGAGCCCCTGGCGGGGATGGCCGAGCGAGTCGAACGCTCCCGCCTTGATGAGCGACTCGACCGTGCGCTTGTTCAACGCAGCGGGGTCGACCCGGGAGCACCAGTCGTAGAAGTCGACGAACGCCCGCCCGTCGGCGCGCTCCGCGATCATCCGGTCGACGAGCGCCTCGCCGACGTTGCGGATGGCCGACAGGCCGAAAGGTATAACCCACCGCTTTGATCCGTCCTCGGCGACTACTTCGGTCGCTGCGAACTCCGAGTTCGCCACGTTGATGTCGGGAACGAGGACTTCAATGCCCTGGGCGCGGCACTCGGCGAGGTAGACCGCCGTCTTGTCCTTGTCGTCTTTGACGCTGGTGAGAAGCGCCGCGAGGTACTGTGCCGTGAAGTTGGCTTTGAGCCAGGCGGTCTGGTAGCTGACGTATCCGTAGCCGAAAGCGTGGCTGCGGTTGAACCCGTAATCGGCGAAGGGCTCGATGATGTCGAAGAGCATCTTGCCCACCGCACGGCCGTAGCCGGCCGTCTCGCAGCCCTCCTCGAACTTCTCGCGCTCCTTGGTCATCACCTCACGGATCTTCTTCCCCGCCGCTTTTCGCAGGTTGTCCGCCTCGGCGAGGCTGTAGCCTGCGAACTTCGTCGCGAGGAGCATCATCTGCTCCTGGTAGATGCACAGCCCGTAGGTGTCGCCGAGCACCTCCTCCATGTCAGGGTGCTGGTACACGACCGGCTTGCGGCCGTTTTTGCGGTCCGCGTAGTCGTTGTGCATGTTCGCCGCCATCGGGCCGGGACGGTAGAGCGCTACCAGCGCCGCGACGTCCTCGAAGCCGGTCGGGGCGAGCGACTTCACCAGGTTTCGCATCGGTCCACCTTCGAGCTGGAAGACGCCGATCGTGTCGCCTCGCTGCAGCATCTCGAAAACTTTCGTGTCGTCGAGGTCAACCCTGTCGATGTCGGGCCGGTCGCCGGTCGTCGCTTCGATCAGGTCCAGCGCCCGCTCGATCACCGACAGGTTGCGAAGCCCGAGGAAGTCCATCTTGAGCAGACCGAGATCCTCGACGCCGTGCATCTCGTACTGGGTGACGATCGGGGCGTCCTCGACCCTGCCGCCGGGATCGGGTTTGCGCTGGATCGGAAGGTGGTCCGTGAGCGGGTCCCCGGATATGACGACCGCCGCGGCGTGGATACCGTCTTGGCGTCGCATGCCTTCAAGGCCGCGAGCGACCTCGACCACTTTCGCGGCGTCGGGGTCGGCGGCGACCAGCTCTCGAAGCTCGGACGCCTGCTTGAAGCCGTCGACGTACTTCGGGGTCTCCTCCAGGCACGCCCACAGCGGCGTGTCGCGTCCCATCACGAGTGGGGGCATCATCTTGGCGATGCGGTCCCCGAGGCCGTAGGGGTAGCCGAGAACCCGGGCAGCGTCACGTACCGCTGCTCGGGCTTTGATCGTGGAAAAAGTGACGATCTGCGCGACCCGGTCCCACCCGTAACGTTCGGCCGCGTAGCGGATCATCTCGGAGCGGTACCGCTCGTCGAAGTCCATGTCGATGTCTGGCATCTGCTTGCGGCCCGGGTTCAAGAACCGCTCGAAGAGCAGCCGGTAGCGGATCGGGTCCAACTCGACGATCCGCAGGCAGTAGGCGACGCAGCAGCCAGCCGCGCTGCCCCTGCCCGGCCCCACGCGGATGCCGAGTTCCTTCGCGTGGCGTATGAGGTCCCACACTACGAGGAAATAGTCGGAGAAGCCCATGTCGGATATGACCGAAAGCTCGAAGTCGATGCGTTCGGCGGCCTCGGCCGGGAGCGGGTCGCCGTAGCGCTGCCTCGCTCCTTCGAGTGTCAGATGGCGCAGGTAGCCGTCAGCGTCCCCGAAGCCGTCCGGTCGGGGGAACGACGGCAGCTGCGGCCGGCCGAAGATGATTTCGACGTCAGCTCGCTCCGCCACCCACAAGGTGTTGTCGCAAGCCTCGGGAAGCTCGGCGAAAAGGTGGCGCATCTCGGCTGCACTCTTCAAGTAGTGCTCGTCGCCGGTGAATTTGAACCTTTTAGGGTCGTCTTTGACCGAGCCGGTCTGCACGCACAGGAGAGCGTCGTGAGCTTCGGCGTCCGAGCGTGAGACGTAGTGGCTGTCGTTGGTTGCGAGCAGCGGCGCGCCGATGCGCTTTGCGAGTCGGACCAGTTCGGGGTTGGTCTTTTCCTGTTCTGCAAGGCCGTGATCTTGCAGTTCCACGAACATCGATTCACGACCGAAGATGTCCTGCAGACGGCCTGCTAGAGCGACGGCACGCTCCGCGTCACCTCGCAGCAACGCCTGGAGGACGACCCCGCCGAGGCAGCCGGTGGTCGCGATGATGCCCTCGTGGTATCGCTCCAGGAGCTCCCAGTCGCAGCGGGGCTTGTAGTAGTAGCCCTCCAGGTAGGCGTCGGATGACAGCTTGAGCAGGTTCCGGTAGCCCTGGTCGGTCTCGGCGAGCAAGGTGAGGTGGTAATAGAGCTTCTCCCCCGCCTCGCCCTCGCCGCCCCCGTCGTCGATGCGCCCGCGCCGGACCGGCCTCTCGAAGCGGGACTCGGCTGCCATGTAGGCCTCCGTGCCGATGATCGGCTTTATCCCCGCCTCACGGGCCGCCTGGTAGAAGTCGAGGACCCCGTACATGTTCCCGTGGTCGGTTATACCGATCGCCGGCTGGCCGTCCCTGACAGCGCTTGCGATGACATCGGGGATTCTCGCCGCTCCGTCGAGCATCGAGAACTCGGTGTGCTGATGTAGATGGGTGAAGGATGCTCCCACTATGCGGGTCGCCTAGAGGTAGGTGCCGCTGCGGGGCGCCTCGTCTGACGTTCCGGCCGGAAGACTGCGCTGGCGCATCTGCTCTAGCTGCGCACGGGCTGCCATCTGCTGGGCGAACAGGGTCGCTTGGATCCCGTGGAAGAGGCCCTCCAACCATCCGACGAGCTGAGCTTGAGCCACGCGAAGCTCTGACTCGCTCGGAATCTCCCCCGGCCCGAACGGGGAGGACAGCCTCGCAAGCTCGTCACGAAGGTCCGAAGACAACCCCTCGGAGAGCTCCGTGACGGAGGTGTCGTATATCTCTCGAAGGCGCGTCCTGGAGGCCTCGTCGAGCGGTGCTTGGCGGACCTCGTCGAGAAGCTGCTTGATCATCGAGCCGATCCGCATCACCTTGCCCGGCTGTTCGACCGCTTCGCGATCGGTCGTTGGCGGCTCCTGGCCGGGCTCGACCCCGACTACGAAGATCTGCTCGGAAACCGGTTCGGGGCTTTGCTGATTCGCCATATTCCTACAGTCTGCCGCGACAGGCGACGAGAGGAACGAACATCTCAGCTGGTGTGAGAGATCCGTGCCTGCAAACAAGCTTGCGGCTATCGGGCGAATCGGACGGTTCCACGAAAGCGACCGGCTCGTAGGCTGCTACGGCGACGTCCCCCAGCCTCGAACGCACCACCGAAGCGATCGGACCGCCGAACCATTCGAGCTTCTCGACTTCCTCGAACGTCTCTACCCACGCCTGGTGGCCGTAGAGGTCCCTCACCTTCGCCGCGAGACGCTCTGGAGCGCCTTCCTCGGCGTCGGCGCAGTGAAGCCAGCGCAGGCGCGCCTCGCCGCTTATCATCGAGATGCCCCCTATGCGATCGGCGTCGAGCTCTACGAGGTTCGGGCCGACCTCCACTTGGCCGTGGTCAGCTGTCACGACGAGTGCGGCGCTGCTCGGCAATGAATCGAGCATGTCTCCGACGATTCGGTCCAAAGCGACGAGCTCGGCGTCGTAGTACGGGCCGAACCCCTTGGCGTGAGCGATCTTGTCGACCCCGTCGTAGTAGGCGTACACGAAACGCTCGCCTGTCGATATTAGGCGGGCGACGTCGATCGCCATCTCGGAGACCTGGCTCCAGCCGACTTGGCGGGCGCCGCGCTGATGGGCGACGGTGAAGCCGGACCCTGCGAAGTCCGCTTTGCTCACGACAGGCACACTGACCCCCCCGAACGGGGTGCATGCCTGAAACGTCGCGGGATCGACGAACGGGCGGGCGTCACCGGACTTCGTCCTCCACTTGAGGACGTTCATGACCTCCGGTGCCCGTGGTCCGCCCACGACCACCTTGTAGCCGACGAGGCCGTGACTCGCCGGGGGAGCTCCGACGACGAGCGACGTGAGGGCTGTAGCGGTGGTGCTGGGCACCACCGACGTGATGGGGCGACCTTGGAACTGTGAGATGTTGGAGAGCATCCCGAGGCGCGAAGCGAGCTGCAGCCAGCCGAGCCCGTCCACCACAAGCAGCACCACCTGCTCCGCCGTCGAAACCGGCCCCGGAAGCCACACCGGCCGGTGGCCTGGGGTTTCCATGAGCGCAGGCACCACGGTTGCGAGGTTCGCTCCACGGTAGTCCGGGACTACCGCCGGCGGCTGGCCCGTCTCTGTCAAGGTCACGGCACCACCCTAGAGCTACCATGTGACGGTGAAGGTTTCGACCCGGGGGGACTATGCCAGCAGGGCGCTGCTGTCACTGGCTCTCCACGACGGAGAGTCGGACCCGACCTCGGTTCGAGACGTCGCCGAGCGGACCGGCCTTCCGCAGCCCTACCTGGAGCAGATCCTGCTGGCCCTCAAAGGCGCCGGTATCGTCCGGTCCAAGCGGGGGGTCGGCGGCGGGTACATTCTCGCCAGGCCGCCCGAGCAGATCACGCTCGGCCAGATCGTGAGCGCTGTCGACGGGCCCATTCAGGCTGGTGACTTCGGCGAACCCCACCAGAACGGCGCGTGCGACCACGAGGGCCAGTGCATCCTCCTCTCCGTTTGGTCCGAGGTAGGAGTTCATATGCGCCGCCACTTGGATTCCTTCACGCTCGCCGACATCGCGGCGCGGTCTCGCGGCATACCGACTAACTGACAGATCAGGCGCCGTGCGCGTGGAGGCGGTGTTCCACAGCCAGGTGGGAGTGGCCCACCCCAAGTGCTTGGCCCACCCGGCTTTCGATACCCGGCCATGGGGCCCTGTAGGCGCAGGCATCACAGTTCACCGCCGAGGCTCCGAGGAGGGACTCGTTGAAGCGAGCGACGATCGGGTCCACGAGACTCGGGTCCGGACCGAGGTGGCCGCAGTCGACCAGCTCGACTCCCGCCATCTCCGCCCAACCCGCCAGCTCGTCGCGTCCCCGCTCGATCAGAAGTCCGTAGCACAGGTACCACCACGTCAGCGCTATCTTCGCGTAGCCGAGCGTTGCGAGCGTTTGCGCCGCCTCGAGGACGGTCGGCTTCGTTACCCCGCTGAAGCCGACGCTGAACGTCGGCGCCCCCGTCCATTCCGCTATCAGTCGCGCAGCTTTGAACGAGTCGCCGTTCGCGTCTGGGTCCGACGTGCCTCGCGACACCACAAGCAGCGGCAGTCCTCCCGCTGACGCTTCGACCACCGACCTCCCAAGGACTTCCACAGCCGCCCGAGCGACGCCGAGCGGGCTGGCGAAGTTGAAGTCGACTGTTGGATGGCGTCGTCGTGCTTCGAGCACGATCGCCGGAACGTCGCTTTTCGCGTGGCCTGCTCCGAGGAGCACGAGGGGCAGCACCGTGATTCGCCTCGCCCCGCGATCCGCCATGTCATCGATGACCGAGCCCGCGGGTGGATCCGTCATCTCCAGGTACCCCAACCTCACGTCGACACCCGCCAGCGCCGCTCCCACCAGACCGGCGAGGCTGGACATCTCGTCGCCGCTTCGCTGCGAGCGCGATCCGTGGCCGACCAGGATCAGCCCGTCTTTCACTTCGCCGCCTGAGCGAGTTGCGGTTGGCACAGTCCCTAAGGCTAGCGTCCCCTCCCACTGCCTTACCTTGGCGCGAAGC
>JAJZDJ010000283.1 GCA_021828685.1 Actinomycetes bacterium
GCCAACGACGTGAGCAGCGAGGGGTTCGACCGGCCGTCCCTGTCACTCCCCGGGCTGCAGGACGCGCTGATCGCCGCGGTCGGCGCCGCCAACCCCCGCACCGTCGTCGTCCTCAGCACGGGCGGACCGGTGCTGATGCCCTGGCACGCCTCGGTCGCCTCCATCCTCGAGACCTGGTACGCGGGCGAGCAGTTCGGACCGGCGACCGCGGCCGTCCTCTTCGGCACGGTCGACCCCGCCGGTCACCTTCCCGTCACCTTCCCGGCCTCGGCCTCCCAGGAGGCGGTCAACTCCCCGTCGCAGTTCCCCGGGGTGAACGGGGTGTCGACCTACAGCGAGGGCCTCGACATCGGCTACCGCTACGTCCAGGCGCACGGCCTGACCCCGCTGTTCCCCTTCGGGTTCGGCCTCTCGTACACGACGTTCGCCCTCCACAGGCTCCATGTCCGCCGGGTGGGGGCGAACGAGCGGGTCACCGTCACCGTCACCAACACCGGGGCGAGAGCGGGCAGCGCCGTCCCCCAGGTCTATGTCGGGTTCCCGCCGGGGGCGGGCGAGCCGCCGGCCCAACTGGCCGGCTTCACCCGGGTCACCCTGGCTCCCGGTGCGTCGTCCACCGTGTCGATGACGGTCGGGGGGCGGTCGTTCCAGATCTACCGCAACGGGTCGTGGGAGACGCCGAGCGGAACGTTCCGCATCGCCGTCGGCCAGTCATCGGCCGACCTCGGACTGGCCGCCGAGATCCCCGCACCCTGAAGCGCCCGGCACCACCCGGCACCGCCCGACACCGGGCGGCGCCACCCCGGCCGATCCGTCCGGCGCCGGCGCTGCCACCGGTAGCCTCGGGTTCAGACCCAGATATTGCAGCCGGGTAGCGGATCACTGATTTGAGCGCTCCGGAGACCGGCCGAACGGCCGATCTGTGCACCTGTGTTCTCGAGAAGACCGGTGGCGACGGCTGATCGGCGTCGAGGACTGGTGCTGCGGTGGTCAAGAGTGACCAGGGACATGGCTCCGCAGCCTCTGGGGTGATTCTGTGGGGAGCTCGGTTCCGTCAGGCGAACATCGGGAGTGCCCGCAGACGCTTCAGTGCGGCGATGAACGAGTAGGCATGGCGATAGGCACGTGGCAGACGGAGGTAGATCCGGCGACTGGTCCGCACGATGCGGGCGGGCACATTGATGAAGCTGGTGCGCAGGCGCTTTCCTCGGCAGGTCCGGAACGACTCGGGGAGAGCGAGGACCCGCACCCACCGGGCCACGTTGTAGGCGAGAGCGGAGGCCAGCCACCACAGCCAGTTGCCGAAGAAGTTCTGCAACGGGGCGTGGTTCATCCCGAAGTCCTCCTTCAACTGGCGGATCGCCTCTTCGGGGGCACCACCTCGCAACCGGTGGTGGTGGTCGACGTCGACAGCCGTGGCGAAGATCGCCGGGACGTTGGTGATCATGGCGAAGAAGCGCCAGCCGTCGAGATCGTCGAAGGAGAGTTGCTCCCCGGCCGCCTTGCGTTGCCGCCGCACGATGAGCCGCAGATCCCGCCTGGCGAAACGGTAGGTGCACTCGGCCACCTCGGAGCCGGCCAACTCACCGTCGGCTTCCTTGGCGGACACCCAGACAGTCTTCGGATCGCTGGCCAGGGCCTCGATGGCCCTGCGCACGGACTTGTCTTGCACGCAGGTGATGGAGAAGGCGGCCGAGTGCGCGGTCGCCGTGTCCACCACCGACTTGGAGAACCCGGCCGAGTCGATGCGGATCCACAGCTGGTAGTTCGGCCTGACTTCGGTGGGGATGGCGGCCACGCACTCGTCGAGGAAGCTGGCCAGCTTCCGCCTCGGTGAGGCATTGCCTCCCCGGGCCCGGATGGCCAGCACGTCGCCGGTTTCACCCACCACCCCGACCAGTGGGCTCATCTGGACAGTGCCCTTGTAGGAGAACTTGGAGCCCTCCTTCTGCTTGCCGAACGTGTCGACGTAGGTGGCGTCGGGGTCGATGGTCAAGAGTCCGGGGGCAGGGGCTGCTCCCATCGCCCAGGCTCGGCGCATCATGTCCCGATTGACCGCCATCGCCTTGGTCACCCGGCCGAGGTCGGCTCCGGCCAAGAACCGGTAGAGGGTGGTGTGGCTCGGCAACGCGTGGTTACCCCGAAGGCGCTGGGTCGCCCGGTCTTGCAGCAACGACACGTCGGAGATGAAGTCCCCACCGGCGAGCTGCAGCTCCACCACCGGGCGGTAACACTCCCCACCGCTATAGCCACCCGGCCCGATCGGACGGAGCCCACGTCGGTCTGCCGCGTCGACCAGGCCCAGATGGTCGAGCAGTTCGCCGAAGAGGGCGATACCGGCCACACCGGTGACATCGTCCTCGGTCGCCTCGACCACAACCGGTGCGACCCGCGGGAACGGCCTGGTGATGACCATGTCATCGATGTCGAAGAGGGTCGGGGTAGTCTTCACCTGGCAGGTGCTCCTTTTGCTCGGGAACGTTGTGGCGTTGGCACCTACATCGTCCCAGGTAGGGGAGCACTTTCCGCGTCAATCACACGGTCGTGACCAGCGCGGATGCAATATCAGGGTCAGAGAGCCGGCCGGTTCCGTGCACACGCTCGACGTTCCCGAGGACAACGACGAGCTGACCGACGTCCTCTTCGTGATCGAGGGTGTCAACCTCAACCTCGCTTCGGACGGATCGGTCGAGAGCGTCACCGACGGCCCGGGCACGCTCGCCGCCTACCAGGCGTTGTGCGCGGCCCAGGGCTACCCGCCCCCGGCCGTCCTGGGTGCATGACCGGCCCGGCGAGCGGCATCGGCCAGGTGGGGGACGAGGGCGGCCAATCGGTCCACGGCGCTCCTGACTTCGCACTCGAGGAGGAGCTGACCGCCCGGCTGCTGGACCCGTCGTTCTATGCGGGCGACCCGTTCCCCCACTACGCGGCATTGCGGACCCAGGCCCCGCTGGCCTGGAACGACGCCGTGGGTTGCTGGATCGCCAGCCGCCACGCCGAGGTGGTCGAGGTCTCCCGCGACCCGAGGCGGTTCTCGTCGTCCCGGGGCATCATGCTCTACGAGATCGGCCAGTCCTACGACACGCCGCCGACGATGATGCACACCGACCCCCCCGACCACACCCGCTACCGGGCCATGGTCGCACCGGGGTT
>JAJZDJ010000049.1 GCA_021828685.1 Actinomycetes bacterium
AAGATTGGTCAGTGGGTTCAGGCAAGTAGATGACGTCTAGCTTCTGGTATGTGGACGATAAGACCACTGACCGATCCGACCGCTTCAAGACGGGCTTCGAGGCGGAAAGAGTGCGACGGGTCCGCCACTCGGCGGCTGGGCAGAAGCGACTCTTGGACAAGATGGACAGCGTCGACGAATCGCGCGCCAGGGCAGTGAAGGACAGTCGAACGGCTTTCGTAGGCTGAACGGGCCGCCCTTTGCGCTTCGCCGACTGGACACCCGCGCGCCAGACGGTGGATCGAGGAGCTATCACGTACCCTCGGATTTCATTGACTTCACGACCCGAACCTTCTCCCGCCAAGAGACGGCCGTTGCGACGCCCACGAGTTCACCCAAGCAGCTGCCGCCTGGAGCAGCGTTGGCCCGACAGATTCAGAACAATTTGGAAAATGGCCGAGCCGTCGTCAAAGGCGTCGTCGTCGTCGTCAACGGAAATTCAACCCGGGAGATTCGGATCTATCTGCCGGGCGGCAGTTCCAGCGCTTTTGGGTCGACCTAGCTTCGGGGTTGCCAGTCCAAACGACGACGCCTACCGGGACGGTGACATACCAATGGCGTCCCCAGACACCATTGAACTTGAGTGCTCTCGCCCCTACACCCCCGGCGGGATTCACCGGGATCCCCTTCCCGACAGGCGGGTAACGCGTCTGCCACGTCTCTTTGCACCGTCCTTGCCGGGGACCAGTGGTAGTTGGCTAAATCATCCGGGAGGTGACCCGCGCGTAGTATCCGTCTGGATCTATCAGACGGAAATCCTTGGCCCCCCATGGTCGCTCGGCGAGTGGTTCGATCGCTCCACCGTAACGTTCAGCGTCGGGACAGGCTTCCGCATAGGCACGGTCAACATCGTCAACCTCGAAAACTATCTCCAGTCCTGCACCGCGCGGCCCCAGACCTCCGGAAGTGGGACTGTCCGAACTGTTGAAGTCATGTTGCTGTGACTTGGTAGGTGACCGGCCGGTAGTCGCCTGCTAGGTGCACTGGCGGGCCGGCGTTGATTTCGTGGATTAGTTCTTGGAGCGCCCGGGCGACCCGGGGGGAGTCGGGGCGATCGAGGCTGACGGTGATCTCGCGGGTTGTGTAGGCGATCGTCCCGCCGAGGTGCAGCAGGTTGCGGGTGATCGCCCGGTACTCGTCGAGGTCGTCTAGGTAGGCGTTGAGCCGCCGGGCGAGGTCGAGTTCGGCGTTGTAGGCGAGCAGGCGACAGACCATCTGCAGCGATCGCGCGGCGAGTGCGGGCTTCGCGCGCTTGGCGTTGGGGTCCAGCTCGTTCGCGGGCAGCTTCGCCGGGATGCCCTTCAACGCGTTCTTCGCCTCGGCGAGCTTGTCTTTGGCGATAGTAACGCTGTCGCGCCGTGAGGCGATGCTCTCCAGGTAGTCGTCAACTGCCTCGCGGTCGTTGCCGATCGAGACGCCAAGTGCCCGCTCGGCGTCGGCCAGGCCGTCGGTCGCCTCCTTCAGTTTCGCTCTGGCAGCCTTGCGGGCGGGATTCGCGGCGAGGGCGGTGTTGTCCCCCAGATTCATCTCGTAGCTACAGAGCCAGTGGATGCCCTGGTTCGCCTCCAGGTACTTGTTCGCGTTCTCGATGCACCAGCGCCCCTTCAGCTTGTAGGCCATCGTGGCCGCCTCGAACGCGGTGTTCGAGGTGAGCACCTGGAATACGACCTTGCCGTCCTCGAAGGCAGAGATCTGCCGGACGGGGCTCGAGTCGTAGCCGGCCAGCTCCACGAGCTCGTCGGCGAGGCACAAGCAGCGGCGCTTGCCGCCAACTTGAACCCAGCAGAGACGAGGCTCGACTTGTGGTGTGACAAGGGGGGCTCTTCGCCAGGTCACCCAGTCCCATCCCGCCTCGGCGACAGCGGAGAACACCTTCGGGTAGGAGCCTCCACGGTCGAAGCCGAGCATCGCCGCGTGATCTCCGACGATGTCGGCCAGGCGCACGAGGACCTCCGCCACGGAGACCGACAGGCCTCTCGGCTCGCCCGAGGAGAAGCAGATCGCCCGCCAGCGGTCATCTACGACAAAGGTGTCGTCCCTTCCCGCCTCGGCGACATGGCGGCGGTTGTTCCAGCCCTTAGCGACAGGTCTTGCCCCCCAGTAAGTGACGAAATGGTCGTCCACGTAGTACAGATCTGGGGGTGCCTCATCTGTAGCGAGCATCGCCTTGGCGAAGGCGCCTTGGATATCGAGGGGATCCGCGGACGCCGCTAGAGCGCGAAGGCGGGGACGCAGGCTGCGCAGGTCAGGGAAACGCTCCACGCCGACGAGCGCCCCGGCATCACTTTTCCGCAGGTGCTTGGCGCCCTCTAAGGAGTCGATGCCGAGAGCGAAACCGAAGGTCGAGGCGAGCACCAGGCGGGAAGCGTCGTAGTTACGAGCCGCCCCCGCGGGGAGCGACGCGAGGATCTCATCTGCCCCGAGGCGGGACAGGAACGGGTGCAGCAGCATCGCCCCTGTATAGCGAGAGGGCGTCATAGCATCCACGAGAGGCGGCGGCACCGCTCGATCGCCGGGACTGGCGGCGCTATCAGCGCACGGCTCTTCGGCCTGCTCGGGTCCCCCTGCTGCCACCTCGCTCTCCGCCACCTCGCTCTCTGCCTCGCCGGCGTCGGCCAGGCTCGTGATTTGCTCGTCGCGAGAAGCGATGAGCTGTTGTTGGATCCCCCGGGATGCTCGAAGCGCCTTCAGCTGACGTCCGATCGTGCCATGGTGCACGCCGAAACGTTTAGCGATCGCCCTGTCGCTCATTCCCTTGTCGCACAACGCCTCCGCTTGGCGAAGCTTTGAAGGCGTGAGGCTCCTGCGGCGTCCTCGAGGCCGGACCAGACCCTCAGAGCCACGCGCGTTGCGCCTGCCGCGCAGCATCGAAATGTAGGCAGCGCTGAGGCCAAAACACTGGGCGACGTCCTTGCAGGCAACGCCGGCGTCGGTGAGGCTGACCGCCACCACGTTTCGCATCCCGAGGTCGTCCTTGTCGAAGACCGCGAGCATCTTCGGGCCCCGAAAAACACGGACCTCACCGTCTGCCTCGAAACGCTCGAGGGCCCATCGCTGCGGCATCCCCGCAAACTCTGCAGCTACAGCGTTACTCACCCCTCCACAATACCACCAGGACAGTCATACTTCAACTCTTTTCGCGCCATCACTCAGACCGCGGACTACCTGCTCAACGGCATAGTAAGGCCGCTACTTCCGGAGGTCTGAGCCCGTTGCCCTTTGGACAGTGAGTCCATCTTCCTCAACTCGCGAGTACCCTTGACGGGTGAAACATCAAGTAGGACCTCGACTGCGTGCCCTACCGACAGTTCCTCCAACTCACGGAGTAACGACTCGCCAGCCGCCTTGAGGCTTGCTGCCTGTGCCCCCCTAATACCCAACTTCGATAGCTCAGCATCACCAGACCGGACCGCCTTAACAAATGATCGCGTGGAGAAATCATCGGTCGCTACTGCCGCCATCATCTGGGTGCGGGCGCCAGAGGTGTGTCTGACGATGACTTCTGTGATATCGGACCGATCCGCTGCTGCGATGGGCTGAACAACAACGACGCCGCCTGTAGCATCGTTGGCCGCACGGACCGCCTTGTGCAGGGCCTCAACTTGCCTCCGTTCCTGAGATCCTAACTGACCAAGTAGCCGGTCCCGTCCCTTCTGAAGCATCTTCAAGGCCTCTGTCTGCCCAGCCAGACGGGGCTCCTTCGCCTTCAGTCCGTCGAGTGCCTTACTCGTGTCTAGGTACTTGTCAGGTTCTAGGCCCTCTTCATGGAGCTTGCGCAGAACCTCAGCATGTGCGTCGCGCTGACCCTTGACTTCGGACTCCCACGCCTCCCTGGTATCGCGAATCGTGGACTCTGCCTCCGTCACCGCCTTACCTGCTTCCTCGGCCAGTTCCTTCAGCCGGGAAGCGAGCTTGGAAGTGGCACCACGCACCTTCTCTAAGACTTCTTCTCTCGGAGAGTCGTCCACCCCCTCGTAGAGCGCTGTAAGGCTTGCCTCAATCTGCGTATCGCTAAATCCTTGGAGTAGTTCGGTGGCGGTACTGATCCTCTGCTCACCCTCCGTGAACACTGATTCTTCCTTAGTCAGGCGCTTCAAGTCCTCCAGCCGCGTCGCAACATCCGTTTCCTTATACTGTTCGACTTGCTCTTCCAGTCGTGGAATCTCGGCCAACTCAGTTTGAAGCGGGACGGCCTCCGAGGTTTGGGCTCGAACAGGCGTCGCGTGTCGCAGGGCGATCGGCTTCGGGCGTCTTTCGGTCACGGCCACGAGCGGTGGCTCAGTACCAAGCGATAGCCGTCTGGGTCGATGATGGTGACTCCCCATCGGTCCCAGTATGGATTGCGCGCGGCCACCCGCCGACCGCCGGCTTCGACGAGCCGTCCCATGACGTCGGGATCAACTGGTCCGCCGACGTAGAGGACGAGAAGGTCTTCGTCAGTCGGACTCGGTGGCGTCTCACCGCCCGGATCGTCGATCAGCTCCAGGTGCCAGGTCGCTTCCGGCCAACCGAGCATCACCAGAGCGTGGCCGCCCTCGGCTTCGGCATCGGTGCGGTAAAGGACCTGGAGCCCGAGACCGCCGACCCAGAAGCGCTCGGCCCTGTGCAGGTCTTGGCTCGGGCGGGCGATGCGGAGGTGGTTCGAGGAATGGGGAAGCATGCCAACAGCATCATGCCTCGGCGCTCGCAGTGCTCACCGCCCAAAAGGGAACGGTTTGCGGGCGCTCGACTCAGCCGCTCCGACCGAACCGATGTGCGTACCGGAAGGGGATCCCCAACTGGTGATCAGCGGAGGTCAGGTTGGTGCCCGTCCCATTCCGCCAACGGAGCGCAGTGCCAGTGCCAGCCCTGCTGATGCCGCCGACTAGGAACCTGCTGAAGTCGGGGTGTTCCTGAACCGGCGATTGGCGCTGTGCCCGACCCTCGACCAGTCATCTGTCATTCCATGCCGATTTCTACCCATGAAGCCGTAGAAGCGGCCACAAGGCGCTGATTTCGGCCGATGAGGCCTTGAGATTTGAGCCCTTGCAAGGCTCTTTCAGGCGATCGCCCAGCCGTCGTCACCGTGATGGAGACCAAGAATCGCCAGTCGTGCCCAGTTCACGGCGCCGGCTCTGCTGTAAAGGTCGGCGGCGACGCGCTGTAGCCCTCTTGTCAAGGGACAGCAGGAACTCCTTGTGGGCGATCTTGCGCTCGACGATGGGGCGGTCAGCCCGGTACCTGGCCTTCTGCGATCAGTTCGGGCACGGCGTCACGGTCGGGGGTGTTGGCCGCCGTGGCCACGACCTCGTCTATGAGCTCTGAGTCCGGATCGATCGACAGATGGCTTGTAACCGTCAAAGCGCCGGTTGCGGGACTTGTGGCCGTGGCGGACCTCGGGGCGACTGTCGAGATCATGCGGTCGCGGGCGACTCTTCTTGCGATGCGAAAGACGCCGTCGTCTCCTTGCTCCACGTCCTGGCCCGAGACGATGGCGACGATCTCGGCCGCCTCTTTGCAGCCAGCGGGCAGCTCGTTGTCCTCGAGGGCCTCGAGGGCACTTAGGCAGTCACGCACGAGGGCTGGTCGCCTGGCCACGGGGAGCGTGCCCGGTTTTATGCTGGAGCCGTGGTCGAGCCCGGGGAGCGTACCCGACGCTGCGCCTCGTCTACGCTGCCCGGTGGACGCCCCGGTCCACCGGGAGGGTGCAGCGTCAGGCCGCTTGGGTGGGGCGGACCCGCTGGTACTCCATGCGCCTGGCGATCCCGTCGGCTAGCCGGGCTTTCAGCACATGTAGGCCTGTTGTTCCCATGATCATGATCTGCGACTTTTCAGCGGGGCCGGCGAGGATCGACATCGAGTAGTTCGAGGATGGGCTTGGAGTGGTGGCGGTCTCGGGATCGCGGCCGGGTTGGTGCCGCTGGCGGGTATCAGCCGTAGGCGGGAGAGGGCGATGAAGATGGGGCGACCGGTGGGCTTGGCCGGCTGTCCTGCCCACAGCCCGGCGAGCTTGATCACGGGGCCGAGAGCTAGGCGCACGGCTCGTTCGACGAGACTGAAGATGAGTAATGCCAGACAGATGACGCTTATGAGTGCCTCGATCCGGCGATTGTTCTTCAAAAACATGGGTGCGACCGCTATCGGACCTTTGAAGTTGGAGTAGCGCCGTTCCGCCGCCTCTTGGCCTTTGTAGTTGGCGAGCACGTCGGCGCTTGTTACCTCGGGGCCGAGATTGGTGAGCAGTGCGTACCACCCGTCGGTGGAGGCCTCGGCAGCGAGCGCTGTCTCGTCGAAGTGCCACTCCAAGGTGGGCCTGGTCGTCTCCGGGTCGGTGCCGACGGTCGTTCGCAGGCTGCCCTTCACCCGGCGCTCCCGGGTGATCACTGCGATCCGTTCTGTGACCTCTTTCTCGCTTGGGTAGTACCGCCCCCCGAGTCCCCGCCCGAGGCGCTCGAGGTCGCCTCTGGCCCGTGCCAGCTTCTTTTCTCGTGCTTGGCCGCGGCACCGGCCCGGGCACTCGACCACACGAAGACCCGGCGCAGGCAGAGATCGGGATCGGATTTAGATGACCATGGTGTCCTCCGACACCCGGTAGGACCCCCGGTCCTCAGCCGACTTGTTGGCATCCCGCTCCGCCACGTAGTCGACAGGGACAGCAGCGTCGAAGCTACAGGCAGCGAGCACGTCGGCTCCGACGTAGGACTTCGACGCCGGGGCGATGAAGCTCACCTCGGCTTTGATCATCGCCCGTAGGTTGGGATAGGACACCAGTTTGGAGTCCCCGACCATCAAGAACCGCCGCTCACCGGCGAGCGTGGCAAGTGCCTCCATTGCCGGGACCACCTGGGCGACCTCGCCGGCCCCTCCGTCATAGGCCCGGTGCCAGACCGGGAACCCGCCATCCGCCGCGACTGCCAGGCCTGCCTGGACGGCCAACAGGTCAGGGCGGCGGTCTTTCGGATGCCCGAAGCGGGGCTCGATGTAATCGGCTTCGAGCGAACGGTAGGCGCCATACAGGCTGATCGAGGTCATGTCGGAGTGGATGCGAGCCACGTCGACGCCGAAGCTGGCGATCGCTTTGGCTCCGATCGAGCCGACGATGCCAGAAAGCTCGGGGGCGACCGCGTCGAGAGCACGCCCGATACGGTCATCGTTTAAAACGTCGGGAGCAAGGTCGAATACCTCTTCGACCGCCCACGCCCGTGCCCAGTCCTCGACATGAACCAGCGGAGTGGGAGATGTCAGCCGGTTGGCCACCAGGGCCTCGATCACCTGGCCGTGAGTCGCATAGGCGATGTCGCGCACCGGGCACGCCCGGTCGACGAGGCCAGCGATGTCGAGGCGCCGGCAGAACTCCGCGATGACCGGGAGTGCCAACAGCGCCTTTTCCACACTGGGTTGCCCATAGCGGACCTGACGTCTGGTCACGGAGCCACCCATCAGCCTTGCATGTGCTGAATGCCCGGCTAGCGCCTCCTCAAGTGCGCCAGTCATCACTCGTCCTCAGAAACCGATAGAGGATCGAAACAGGCATCGACAAGCCAGATTTCCGCCGGAAAACGTCCGCCTGCTAACCCAACCAAGCTCACTTCTTCCAGGGGAGACAGCAGCTTGACTTCGGCGCCTTCATGGGTTGATTCTGTCTTCGAGCCGCAGTTCTGGCGGGTGCACCTGTGGCGGTCATTCGTCATCGAAACCGCCGATCGGATGGTGTTCGAGGAGGAACTCCGCGAAGAGCGGGACGGTGAAGTCGACCTGGCCCCGCCGAGGCGACCAGATCAGTCCCTTCTGGATGAGGCTGTCGCGATGCGGGGACGTCTGGCGCTGGTTCTCCGCTCCCCACGCCCGGGCCACCTCGGCAGTGGAGTACGGCGGAGCGCCGAGCGAGGCCATCGCAGCCAGGAAGCGCTGCTCGGCGTCGCTGGCCAGCTCGAAGCGAGTGCCGTAGAAGGTGCGTGCGAGCTGTTCTTGAACCAGGTCGCGCACCTCCTCGACGTCTCCCGTGATGATCGGCGAGGATTCCGCGGCGTTCCACAGCTCCCTCCCGTACTCCTGCAAGAAGTACGGGTAGCCGGCAGCCAGGCGCACCACCTCGGCGGCGGCGTCGGCGGCGAACTCCACCCCAAGCAGCGAGGCCGGCTTGACCAGGGCCACCTGTGCCTCAGGATCCCTTAGCCGGCCCAGCTCGCGGTACTCGAAGAGCCGATCGGCGTAGGGCTTCGCCCGCATCAAGCGCACCTGCAAATCCGGCAGACCCGCCGCGGCCAACGCTACGGGCAGGGCGTCGCGGCTGACAGCCTGGAAGGCCATGCACACCGCCGCCAGCGAAGCGGCGTCGAGGTTGTGCATCTCGTCGACGAGGAACAGCGCGCCGCTCTGAGCGCTCGCCGCCGTCTGGCCGATCTCGCGTAGCAGCTCGACAAGGTCCTGTTCTGGATCTCCCGAGTCGGCCACGCCGGCGACGGCATCGACGTCGAGCTTGAGCTGCACGCCACCCGGAGCGACCACGCTGAACGCCTTGACCACCCCGAGAGCCCGCTCGACCCGGTCGCGGATGCGGTGCCGACGGCTCATCTCCCGCAGCAACCTGGCGGCCATCTGGGCGAAGGTAGACCTGAAGTCGGGCTGGGAGCCGACCTCCTGCACGTCGGTCGTGGCCCACCCCGCTTCGGAGGCGAGGAGGTCCAGCTCCATGAGCAGCACGGTCTTCCCCACCCCTCGCAGGCCGTAGAAGATCCGGCTGCGATCGGCGCCCCCGGAGGCGAGGATCTCGATCAGCGAGCTGAACTCCTCGAGGTCCCGGTCCCGGCCGGCCAGGTAGGGCGGTTTGCGGCCCGCTCCTGGCGTGTACGGGTTGTCCCGCCGCTGCATGGCCACCAGTCTAACACTGTCTAAGCCCGGGTCACCCTCCCTTAGAAACTCTTAGAGAACCGGCCACGGGCGCCTCGATCGGAGGAATCCGAAGCCACCCGCGGGTAGGTCAATCGAACCAGGGCCACCGAGGTCGGTCGTCGGCGAACGTCAGGCGCTTACCGTCATCCAGGCACGCAGGCTTGACGCGGTGAGCTGGCAGGTGCCCCGGCCGGGAACTTCTTCGAGCACGCCGGCCCGCACGAGGTCGAGCAGCTCAACCCGGCTGCGTCCGGTGAATCGGATGACGTCGGCAAGCGGCACCGTTGCTTGATTGAGTCTCCTCGGTGAGTCGCCGCAGCGTACGGTCCGACACTTCTCCACCGAGGCGCGGGTGATGAAACGCGCCTTGCTGCTGTCCGTCTCGGGATCGATGTCGAGCTCTCCTCGCTTCGCCATCAAGCCAACGGTGCTCACCGCAAGGTTGAGCTGTCGTGCGGCAGCCGCGAACTTCATCGAGCGCTCATGCAGCGCACGAACACGGGCCTGTTCGGCGCGTAAGCGTCCTGCGGCCTCGGATGACACCTCGAATTGTCGGCTCGTTGGATGCTGCCCTAACTCGAGGCCGAGGAGGCGGGCGAGTCGGTAGAGGTCGTGGTAGCGGACACCGAGCTCCTCGGCGAGGTCCGGCAGGAGTATCCGGTCAGCGAATCGATCGCGCAACGACCAGACTTCGCTCAGCCGAGCCCAACGCCGGCGCACGCCATCGCCGTCCCGGACGATCACACACCTCAAGGTGCCGTCCCGCATCCATCGCCTTGCGGTCGTCACCGCAATCTGTAGCTCCGACGCGACCCCCTGCGCGTCGCACAACGGGTCCTCAAAGCGGTCGGGATCGGTCGACCAACCGGCTGCCAGAAGTGTCGCCTCCACATGGGCCACGCGATGGAAGTTCCGATGTGAGCGACCCCAGTGGATGCGCCGAGTGGTCGGAACGAGCAGAGAGCCGATCGAACCTCGGATCAGCTCGTCGAGCACGCGTGCCACCTTTGCGAGTGGCGTGAGCTCGGGGTGGTCGAGCGTATAGACACGCCCGAAGACATCGTCGGCAACGCGATGTCCCATGAAGCGCCGACGTACCCCGTCCTCGATCCCCGACTCCCACGCGATGTCCGTCGCAACGCTCTTTCGCAAGAGATGTGGCGATACCCGAAAGCCGAGATCGCCACTGCCCAGCCCCTCGGCAGTCGCGGCGGTCTCGAAGGCCTCGCGGAAACTCAGCTGACCAGACTGATCCGCCGTCTGAAGACCAGGTACGAGACGCGAGGTTTCGTCAACCTCGTCGGTTTCGGGGTCGGCGTGAAATGCCTCAATCGCCACCCGCAGCAGCTCCAACATGCTCGACGGCAGGACAAGCACTCGCAACCCGGCCTCAGTCTTCGTCCGCTCCTTGTGCTGGACAACGATGATGCGGCCGTCGTCATCGCGCACCCTAAAGTCGCGACCTCCCTGGCCCCGGACGAGCAACAGCCCGGAGTCTCCGAGGTCGACGACATCGTCGACCAAGACGCCGAACGCCTCAGAGATTCGGAGCCCCATCACACGCTGCAGCCATAGCACCAGCTGATGGACCGGATGAAGATGCGTAGCGATCCGTGCGCACTCCCCAAAGTTCAGCGGACGCGGTTGGCACGTCGGGCGTCGTGCACGAGCAACCGCCGGATCAGGCGCTGGCGCCACCAAGCCCTCGGTGGGATCGAAGCCTGATGGCACCAACCCGTTCGCCCGGGAGAACGCCAGGACCCGGCGAAGCACCCACAGGGCGTCGACCACGACCGACTGGGCGAGCCCTACCAGCCGATTCGGTTTCGCTTTGCGTAGTGCGGCCGCCGCCGACTCCGGCACCCGGACGTGTCCGTGTGCGTCACGGTATGCACCGGTGAGCTCGCCGTCGCGCCAGCGGCGTCGGGCCGTGGCCAGGCTCACCTCACCCATCGCCGCCGCCCCTCGAAGCGAGAGCTCACCACCGATCCGGGGCCCCCGGTAGCTTGCTGGCACCCGACGGGAGTTGTCGGGCGTGCCTTGCCCACGGCCAACGAGGTTGAGCAGCCATTCGTGCACCATGAAGTAGCTGATGTCGCCGACCGTGCTCGTCTGCGGGCCGAACCAGGGGAGGACGTAGCTGTCGAGGATCCGGCGTATCTGCTCCGCGCGATCCGGGCCCGCCCGGCGGAGATCGTCGTAGGCAGCATCCACCCACATTCGACCAACCGAGGCCACGTCGGCCCTGAGCTCTCGCTCCGGAGTCGCTGGACATCCGGCATCTGGATTGACGGCTCCGGTCCATCCGTATCTGTTGAGCATGTGCCAAGGCTTACAAACGACCTGGTCACGCGCGTATCGAAACCAGCCACTGCGTGAGAGGCCGGTCGGAGCTACCAGAACGGGCCCGATCACACCGTCATCACATTCGTAACTCGGTGGTTGAGGGCTCAAAGGCTCTTCAGATTCCGCTGCAGTCCTGTCGCCCCCGCCTGGCTAGCTCTCAGGCCCGAACATCGAGGGATTGAGCGGATATGCCTGTCACATCGAGCTGCGACGATAGTGGAGTGTGGAGGGACCGCGATGATCAGGAGACACTGGAGCGCCTGAAGGCGATAAGGGACGCGGGTCGGCGAGGACGGGCGTTCGAGGAGTACCTCCGCCACCGCTTCAGCCGGGAGCACTTCAAGGTTTCTACTCCCTGAGCGGTGAGGTCAGTGCGGACTCCCGCCGTATCGAGCGTCACATCTCGATGTCTATGCAGCTCATTGGCATCCCGGTGCGGCAGGAGTCGATCCGTCACCTGTGCGATGTGGTCGGGGCGGAGGATCCGATCTTCTACCGGCCGCGCACCACGGCCTCTATAACCCGCGGGTTCGCTGACGACAGGATCGAGCTGGACGTCATCGGCTTCGTGACCGAGGACACTCGCTGGGCGAGGGACGATGAAGGCGAATGGGCGACCGGCGTCGTCGTGAGGAATCCGTATCCCGACTCACGTCGGCGAGACGACGTTCCGGAGTGGTGGCCTGAGATGCTCAGCGACCAGGAGCTGATCGTGTGCGAGCTCCGTAGTTGGCATCCTATGAGCCGTCCCAAGAAGACGTACCGGCTCTGGAACTGCGAATCGGCGTGGACGTCCGATGCTCAGATCGCGCGCTCGTTGGCGGACTGGGACGACGATGAAGGACCTCGAGGTGAGCGCCCTCCCCGGTCGCTGCCCATCGTCGAGGTGGACGCAGTGCCACAGCCAAAAACCACCCCTCGTTGGAAGAAGCCCGCTGGGTTGTGACTATGAGGGCGGCGGCACCGCAGCCACACATCAGGCCGCAGCACTTTCCCGGCTCAGTGCCGAGAGGATCTGGTCGGCGGTCTTCTGGATCAGAGACCCGCACGCCTTGATCGCCTTCAGCGCCTCGTCTCTACCGTCTGCCCAGCTTGCGACGTAGCCGAAGCTGTAGTCGTCGCAGTGGATGCCGATGTGGTAGCAGACGATGAAGGCCACCGACTCGGCCTCCAGTTCGGCGATCCGCCCGGAGTCGTACTCCTCGTGAAGGATCACGTGAGACAGCTCATGTGCAAGGTTCCGCCGTCGGCCCACCGCCCCCTCAGCTATCCGAGGAAGTATGGATCAACCATCCCGAACAGGAGACGCCCCTCACCGCCGCCATCTGACGAACAGGTGTCTTACCCCGACTGATCACGTTCCGCAGGGCGCTTGAATGTCACAGGGCCCTTGTGGCCTGGGGCTACGTCGCAATGCACCGCACCCGTGCGAGGCCATCGCTCTGCGTCTGCGGCTGCAGCCTGCCCGGCGCGCCGGTATCGCTACTCTGGCTACTCCCGCTCATACTCCTCGTACTCACCACCGGTCTCGTCGTACCGGAGCAGCGGCTCGTACGGCGGAGGTGGATCCGGCGGCGGTGGCTCCTCTGGTGGCCGGAGGTCAGGGCGCACCCGGGCTGGCGGCTCGGTCACATACTCGCCCACGGAATGGCGGTCCATCGAGCCAGTCGCCCGCAAAGCCGCCGAGCAGGCGGTGTCGCACCCGGAGCTTCGGGACCTCTTCCTCTGCCACGCCTGGGATGACCGGGAGAGCAGCGCCGCCGAGCTGTTCACCAGCCTCGAGTCCAGCGGTACGTCGGTCTGGTTCAGCGAGAAGGACGTCCCCTTGGGCACGCTCCTCATCCGGGAGATCGACAAGGGGCTCCGGAACTCACGCATCGGAATCGTGTTGGTGACCCCAGCGCTGCTTAAGAGCATCGAGCAGGAGGGCATCGCCGAGAAGGAACTGTCTGCTCGACTGGCGACGGACCGGGTGATCCCGGTCGCCCACGGGACGACCTTCGAAGCGCTCCGGGAGGTCAGCCCACTGCTGGCCTCGCGGTCCGGGCTCAGCACAGCCGACTCGTCCTTGGCCGAGGTGGCGACGAAGGTCGCCGCTGCGGCAGCCGCCCTCGGCGACTTCGACACCTGACTCGGCGGCGCGTGCCCAGCGAAGCGAGCCGCTGCCGGGCGCCGCCACAGCAATGACTGGTCCGCTATCGACGAACAGCGAGCGGCAGTCCCAACACGGGCAAACCCAACGCTGCGTCGGCGGGCACAGGCTGAGTCAGCCCACCAGCCAGCGCATCTCCTCTCAGGGGAGGGAGGACGAACGCACGATGAACGACGACGCCCGACACCTACGCACGCGAAGAACCCCCGGCCAGGTCCTCATCACGTTCGTAACGGTGCGACCGAGGGTTCGCACAGTGGCGGGGGCGCTGTCGGCTTTCGAGCTAGCCGCGCCCCCGCTGCTACAAAGGCGCTGGTAGCGGGGCCGTGCATATGCAGCCACTCGGCCCCTGCACTACTCAAAGTTGGTTTATGGGGCGCGCAGACCCCAGAAACCCCGCCGCCGTTGACGATCACCACTGGACTTTCGGGCACCGGACCCGACCCACACGCTGGTCACGTCGCCGCACACATGCCCTGCACGGGCCCGTGCTGCTCGTCGCTCGGGCGAGCGCTCCCGGAAGCGCTCGCCCGAGTGGCGGGCAGCGTCCGCTACGCGCTTCGCAGGTACTCGCGAAGCGCTCGGCGGATTACCTCGGAGACCGTGGTGCCATCGGACTGTGCTCGTTGAGCGGCAGCAATCCGAAGGTCTGGCTCCAATCGCACGGACTCCACCGTCTTGGCTGCCTCCCCCAGCGGCGGCTGACCAGGGCCCCGCGGCCGATCTCGCAGCTGACCGGTCTCGTAACCCCGTTCTGCTTCGTCGGCCAACTGCTCGATGTCCTCATCGGCGATCCGGCGGCGGCGTGCCGACCGGTGAACCTCCACACAGGATAAACGTACTACAACAAATGAGGAGGCAGATCATGCGGATCGGCCTTCTGGCGGCAACTACCGTCGCTTGGCGGGTGGCCGCCCGGCTGGCACCGTCACCACACCTGGCGGGCTGTTACGAAGGAAGGTTCACCTGCGACGGCCCTGTTCGCCACCGGCACCACGGACCTCGCCCTTCGCCAGCAGCGCCGGGGTACCCTGGGGACATGACAACCTCATCCGAGGTCGAGTTCATCTTCGAGCCGGACCCCGACGGTGGCTACCACGCGTATGCTCCCGAGCTTCCAGGTCTGCACACCGAGGGCGACACCCTCGACGAGGCGCTGGTCAACGCGCAAGAGGCACTCGACCTCTACATCGACGGGTTGCGGGAGGAGGGTCGCAGCCTCGACATGGGGATCGTCAGGCGCACGCTGCCGCTCCCGGCTTGACGGGCCAGCGGCTCCCGGTCGTCTCTGGCGCGCAACTCGTCGCAGCCTTGGGCAAGCGAGGCTGGGTCGTCGTGCGCCAGCGAGGCAGCCATGTTCGGCTCCGCCATCCCGGCCGACCTGTCCCTCTCGTGCTGCCCCTCCACAGGGAGCTCAAGCGAGGCACGCTCGCCGAGATCCTTCGCGATGCCGGGATCGACGCCGACGAGTTGCGCGAACTTCTCTGACGACAGGCGCGTCCAGGGTGTGGATGCTGGATAGTTGGTTGCGGCTGATACCGGGTAAAGCGGTCTCGTTTGGGAGGGGCCAAACGTCGCTTCCTGCGACCGTTCCGCTGCTCAGCGTGGCGCCACCACGATGGGGGCATCGATCCCGCGGCACAGGATCGACGGGGTCATGCGCCTCGTGGCGGAGTCGTCCGAGCGCTCCGTCACGGGGTGAACCCGATGCTCTTGAACGCGACAAGTTGACGCAGGTGCATTCGCCGCAACAGGGGATGGAGACGGTCGTGGTAGTCGTGGACCTCGACGCTCGTCTTACCCGGCAGAGAGCGGGTAACCCGACCTTGAACGGTCCAGAAACTCCCAGCCACCGTCTTGATCAGCCAGGATGGAGTCGGCGAGGCTGCTCGCCGTGGTGCTCTCCTTCCTCTACCGCCTGGTCCATCGCGCCTTTGGAGCGCTCAAGCTGGCGAGGAGGGACGCCATCGCCAAGGACGCCGAGATCCTCGTGTTGCGCCACCAGGTGGCGGTCCTTCGACGCCAAGTCGGCCGAGCCCGCTTCACCTGGTCGGACCGGGCGCTCATCGCCCTGCTCGCCGGTCTCGTCCCACGAGAGCGGTGGACGGCATTCCTCGTCACGCCGAAGACGATCCTCGACGGGCACCGCCGTCTCCTGGCTCGACGCTGGACCTATCCCCACCGACGACCCGGGCGACCGCCGCTTGGACGAGAGACCGTCGAGCTCATCGTGCGTCTCGCCCGGGAAAATCCCCGGTGGGGATACCTACGCATCGTCGGAGAGCTACGCAAGCTCGGCGTCACCGTCTCCAAGGGAAGCGTCGCCACCGTGCTCGCTCGACACGGGCTTCCCCCAGCACCACGTCGTGAGGGACCGACCTGGTCGCAGTTCCTCTCCGCCCAGGCCAAGGGGATCTTGGCGACCGACTTCTTCCACGTCGACTCGGTGACGCTGCGGCGCTACTACGTCTTGTTCGTCATTGAGGTGGACAGCCGCGTCGTTCACCTGCTCGGAGTGACGACCAACCCGGCCATGGCCTGGGTCGTCCAGCGAGCACGGAACTTCACCTCGGATCTCGAAGATGCCGGTCGTCGGTTCCGCTTCCTCATCCGCAACCGGGATACGAAGTTCACGGCATCGTTCGACGAGGTGTTCAAGGCCATCGGCATTTCCGCCATCGCCACGCCGGTCCGATCACCGAAGGCGAACGCGTTCGCCGAGCGCTTCGTCCGCACCGTCCGTGACGACTGCCTCGACCACCTGCTCATCTACTCCATGTGTCACCTACAAGCGGTGCTCGCCGACCACGTCCGCCACTACAACGAGGCTCGCCCGCACCGTGGACGCAAGCTTGCGACCCCACTGCCTCGCCACGACCAACCACGCACCGGCGAGATCTGCCGGCGCGACGTCCTCGGCGGCATCATCTACGAATACGACCGGGCTGCCTGAGGTCAGGACCCCAGGCCCGAGCAGCGCGTTGAACGCGTTGGCCGTCCGCGACGATCCACAGCTTGGACGATGAGCCACCGGCTTCCATCACGTCCTACTGGAAGTGACCTGCAAAGCGCTCGTGCCATCGGCTGCTCCGACGGAACTCGGTCCCGGCAAGGGACCCACGCACCTCCGGCATCGAAGGGTCGTCAGCCTGACCGGGACGGCACAGCCACACCGTCCGCGCCCGGCCGGAACGGGCTGCCGTGCCCGAGGTCACCGATCCCGAGGACTTGCTCGTCGAGGATGCCGTCGACCCGCAGGCGGCCAGGAGGACCACCGCGGCAACGGCGGCAGCCAATGCCGAGGCAGAACTCCGCCTCCACCCTCGCCAAGCTACGCAACCAGGTTGCATATCTTGTAGTATTGTGATCCGTGGCCCCGGAGTCAAGACCCCCGTACCGATTCGGCGACCTGCTCGCCCTGGCCCGCCAGAGCTGGGTGGCCCAGATGGCGAGCGGCCTGGACGAACTGGGCTATCCCGACTACCGCCGCAGCGACGCAGCCGTCATGCGCCTCCTGCAACGAGGACCTCTGTCGATCGGCCACCTCGGAGAGGCCCTCGGGGTCACCCGCCAGGCCGCCCGCAAGGTGGCAGACGGCCTGGAGCGCCGTGGCCTTGCCCTGACCGCACGCGACGAACAGGACTCCAGGCAGGTCAATATTGTGCTCACCTCTGAAGGTGAGGCCTACGCCCGGGCCGTCGTCGCCGTGATCGACCGGCTCAACGAAGAGCTCCGCCAGCGCGTGGACCCAGACCAGCTCATGGCTGCCGACGCAGTACTGCGTGCCGTGCTGCACGACGACGACCGATCACGCCGACGCGCCGCCCGGCTGGCGCCACGCTCACTTCACTCGACGGAAGCAATGCCCGCCGAGCCCGACGCACCGCGAGGAAAGGGGGACAGTTGACGTTCCATATGACCAACCTTCGACGATCACCATTCGGTAGCCGATACGCCCCGGTCCCGGCCGTTCCCGCAAGACCCGCCCGGAGACGATTCCCGAGCATCTCCCCTATTCGGGGCACCCGTGGTGGATGCGGGCGACTCCGAAGATCGGCGCCGCGGTGTCGAATCCGACCACGCCCGTGGTCGTGCACAGCTGTCAGCTCCAGCGGGCGGCGGCACAACAGCGGCGAGCGGCCGGCGGCGGGCGGCGACGGACTCCCGATCGCCGGTCAGCAGCACGTTCAGCGACCCCGAGGCGCCAAGGACTCCGAGCACCGTTGATCAGTGCAGCTGCATGGCGCTGCACGGGGCATGCCCTATGCAGCGCTTGCTCGCCGCCCACCTCGATGCGCGAACCCGCAGCGTATCGGCCCGCCCGTGCCATGGCACGCCGCCTTTTTGCCCTATGCAGGAGTTGAGTAGGACCCCACAAACTCGCCCCATAAACGACAAGCCGCCGACCCAAACATGCTGCTCAGCGGCCTGTGCATATGCAAAGAGGCGCGACAAACGCCGGTACTTGGTGGCGGGGGCACCGTCGCATTTCGAGCCGCCCAGCCCTCCGGAGGCGCAAAGACGCTGGTCGGGGCGCCGTGCATACGCAGCCGCCTGGGCGCTGCACTGCTCAATGTCGCCGGGCCCAAGCTGTGGTCCCCAGAAACCCAACTGAAGAGACGGCGACCCAGACCTTCGGGGTGCATAACCCACGCTGTACCGCTTATCGAGGGGCGTAGTGGGATGCTCCACGGCTCGGCTCGGCTCGGCTCGCTGCGTCGTCGGTCGTCGGCGTTCGTCAGCCCTCCCCCGACCTCGCACCCGTTGCCCATGAGCGTGGGGCCCGTCGCCCGCTGCGAGTCAGCGCCAGACCAGTCACGCGCAGGCACCAACCGGACCGTAGTTCGCGGCGCCGGTGGAACCGCGTTAGACCCGACTAGCCCCAATATCACTTAGTTAAGGGTCTGGTGTGGCTGACGCCTGTGGCTGGCGTTTGTGGGGCGCGGTTCGGGAGGGTCCGGTGATGACGATGGTGTCGCGTGGCGGCGCTTGTGGACGGGCCGGGTGGCGGTGATCGGCGCGTTTGAGAGGCCATTTGGACATTTTGCGTTTGATCACCCGGGCGTTGACGCGGAGTCGGCGCTTGTTGAGTCGCCGTAGGATCTCGGCGGTCGTTTCGTGTAGTGCTGCGGCGAAACGCTCAGGGGGGAAAGGCCGCCTGGTCGGTGACCTGGCGGCGGACGACGCGAAGGGTGGCGGTGAAAGAGACCCGGTCCGGGTCGAGCCCGGTCGGCTCGGCAGCCCGATTGATCAGCGACCGGATAGCGAAGTAGACGAGCAGATGGGCGTAGATCTCCTGGGTGACCATCTCGGGAGACTTCGAGCGCAGCACCCGGCCCGCTCCGCGCTGGTGGGTTTTCAGCTCGTCGAAGGCGTTCTCCTCCTCCCAGCGCTCGCCGTAGAGCGCGGCGAGTTCCAGGGCGGGCGCTTCGGCTGGATCCAAGAGCGTGCTGACAAGCCGGATCGGGCCCTCGTCGTCTGCGCGCGACGGGTGGGTGAGGGTGTACTCGACGACCCGGACAGTGACCGGAGCCCCCGGGTT
>JAJZDJ010000284.1 GCA_021828685.1 Actinomycetes bacterium
GGTGACGCTCTCGCACACGACCGGGTCGGTGATCAGGCCATCGCTGCCAACCATTTGGCGGGTGACGGGGATCCTCACGCATGCCTCGGCCACAACTGCGGCATGCACGTAGCCGAGCACGATCGCGAGGGACCGGTAGGCATCGGCGGCTCCCGTCGGAGATGCCGACACGTTGATCCACCCCACCGGCTTGTCGTAGATGGAGCCCACGTCGGCGTCGCCGACTGCCCACTCCAAGAGATTCTTGAATGCGCCGGGTAGCGCACCGGCATACTCGGGAGTGGAGAACAAGATCGCGTCGCAGCCTCGGATCGCGGCCCGTAAGGCTTCGACCGCCGGGTGCAGCGGTTCGCCGTCCTGATCGGGATCGAAGTGCGGCAGGCGGCCGACACCGTCGAAGAGCACCGCCTCGACGCCGGCAGGGGCCACGCGAACAGCGGTGCGCAGCAACGCCGAGTTGGTCGAGCCCGCTCGAAGGCTTCCCGACACCAGCAGCACCTTGCGCCTCGTGTCCACGCAGTCGTCAACCACCAACGGTGCCGCCAGCTTCCGGGGTCAGGATGCCTAACATCCTTGCGTCGACCGACACCTTTCGCCCTTGCAGCACCGAATCCCAACCTCGACCTCGGTCCGGCGCATCTCGGCATCTCGGCGAGTAGGGCACTGCCCTACGCTGCGGTAGGGCTGCGTAGGGCAGACCGGGCCACCAGGCACGCCTTCAACGCCACTCCACGCGAAACCCCAGCGTGCGCCCATCTGGCGGCCGGACCTCGTGCGTAGGGCTGCGTAGGGCAGCGTGATCAACGGTCGATAATGGAGCGATAAACCCTGTGGACAACCCCGTGGGAATGCCACGCGACAGCACGAAAGCCCATGACATTCCGCCCAAAAGGCGCGAAGATTCAAAACACAGGGTGGAGGTGATGGGACTTGAACCCACGACTTCTACGTTGCGAACGTAGCCCCGACACCGCTCCTGACCAGCACGAATACATGAACAGGCCGGTCAGGCCACTTGTTCGAAGGGCACCGACGGGCACCCAAGGGCACCCTCGGGCAACACTTGAGTCCCGTTGAGTCCCGGTCAGGCCGGTGGCCCCGTCCGGCCGGGCAGGGAGTCTAGATCTCAGCGCCACAGTCACGACGATACTGCTAGAGTGGCCTCCGTGGCTGACACCGTGGTTGACACCTTGGCTGAGGTACGGAGGCTGCTGGCTGGCTCAGCGGAGTACAGCGACGCCGCCGAAGAGGTCGTCGCCTACCTCGCGCTACGCCACGCACGGCAGGACAACGTCGAGCGCGTGGCCGGAGCACCGAGGCTCGTCGAAACCGAAGCCCTCTCGCAGAGCCACGCCGCCAGGTTCCATCGCCAGGTGTTCGACGACGTCGAGGTCGCAGATGCCCGAGAGGTCGCCGATCTTCTCGGACCGGCGAAAGACATCCGAGGCTTCACCCAGCGTCTCCGTCGGTCTTCTCAGGTGATAGCGCTCAGGCACGCCAACACCTTCGTCTACCCCCGATTCCAGTTCGACTTCGACCGCCGAGGCATCCGCCCGGTCGTCGCCCAGGTCAACCGGCACCTGCTCGCCAGCGCCGACCCGTGGGGTGCGCTCGCATGGTGGCTGGCCGAGCAGCCCCGCTGGGCCAAGAAGCGCCCCATCGACCATCCCGACGACATAAGCCTCCTCGGCCTTGTCGAAGCCGACGCAGACGACGGCTTTTGAGCCTTGCCCGACATTGCACCGCCCGCCGACTGCCCCGGCACGCCCGTCATCGAGTCCCTGGCCGCAGGCCAGCCCTTGGTTCGGGTCCACGACCAAACCCGTCCCCCAGCGGCCTTCAACCCGACTCCGAGGCCCGCCCCGCAACACGGGGACCCGGTTCGCGGAGGCCGCTTCGACAGCGCCGACGGCGCCTACGCCTACCTCTACGCCGGCCTCAACCACAAAGCGGCCTTTGCCGAGACCTTCGGTCGTGACCTCGACTACACCGCCCCAGGCCCCCGACCCCTCCCCCGCTTCCGCTGGCAGGCAAAGGCCGTAACCATCTGTGAGGCAACCAGGCGCCTACAGCTGGTGTACGTACAAGCCGGGGGCGCCCAACAGCTCGGCCAGGACGACTGGCTCACCCACTGCGACGAGGACGGCTACCCGACGTGCCGGCAATGGGCAGCAGCCATCAAAAGGTGGTCGCCGGACGCCGACGGGCTCACCTGGCGGTCCAAGAGGGACCCGGCCGAACCAGTCGTCGCCTTATGGGGAGACCCCGCAACCGCCGAAACCGGCTGCGGCCTCCTCAACGCCACCCACGTGACCTACCCACTGGAACACGGCACGGGCAGGGACCTCCTCGAAGAGTTCCTCACCGACTGGCGCCTCTACCTCGAACCCTGAGCACCCGCCAACGCCGAGCGGCGCCAATTGGTGGGAACATCACCTGAGTGGGATCCGTGGTTGGCGGGCGAGTTCGTCAGGAGCCCAATCTCCGCTGTACCTCGTCGACCCCGGGGCCTCGCCGAGTAGGCGGACCGGGCCTGTCGACGATGACCTCGTCGACAACAGCGACCTCCGCTTCGGGTGGGTTCGCGGCCTCGAGGGGTTCTCCTGCGCCTACAGGGAGCGCGTAGAACTCCGAGCGGCGGGCGAACGACGATCACTTGGTGTTTGAATGCGACGTGCTCTACGAGCTCGGCTACGGCCTGGCCCCCGACCAAGCCGTGGGTGACCACGAGATCACAGCCTTCGCTACAACTAGTGGAGCTCGGGCGGCGTGGGCGTTCATACGTGAAGCCGTACACAACATCTCCTCAAGAACAGGCCTACAGCCGATCGTCCTCGACGTTCTCCTGATGCCGGCGGCAGCTCGGCGATCCCCAGAGGGCGATCCGTCGTAGTTGATGTCCTTAACGCGGGCGCAGCATAGGGTTGGGAACAGCTGCCGGATAAGTGAGTGATACCGAGCGTACGAACGTACGAGTGATACGATGGCCGGGTGAACTTGACAGAGTGGGCGAGGTCCCAGGGCGTCCATCCGCAGACCGCGTACCGATGGTTTCGGAACGGGAGCCTGCCGGTACCTGCTGTGCGGGTCAACGAGCGGACAGTGCTGGTGTCGCCCGACTCTGCCGGTGGCGCTTTCGGGGACA
>JAJZDJ010000050.1 GCA_021828685.1 Actinomycetes bacterium
AGAGACGCGACATTTGAGCTTCGGCTTCGTGAGAACCTTGACTGCCCAAAGCAGACCCTCCTCCAGGTTTGTCTGTCCAGCGCCTTGATGGGCTGCCGGCAGAGTTTGTACCCCTAGTCTAAGCGCGACGGGTGACGGCTGCGAGTAGCTACGAGCTAGGGCACACGCGAATGCTGGCTTCGCGACGCTGGTTGCACCGTGAAACTGCGAGCGAGATGGTTCCACGAACAATTCGGGCAAACTTCGACGACGTAGCAGACCATGTCGCGACTGTTGCGGGCAAGTTTGTTCATCTCCTGGTCCGACGTGACGCACACCCCCGAAGGGGCCAGCCTCGTACCGAATACGTAAGAGACCAGCCTGATCTTTGCCAGCTCGCATATCGGGCAGTCCTCGCGCGACTCGCGTCCCACGTTGATGGCGGCGCGCATCAACTCGGGATGGGCGTCGCAAACGTCCAAGCGGGACAATCTTCCCCGGCGGAACTCCCTGACGACAGCGTTCCGGGCGAGGCGGTAATCGACCTGACCGGAGACGTGGCTACCTGATTCACGTCCGCGTAGAGCTCCGGGCGGCAAGCTGACCACGGCGGCAGGATACCAACATAAAGCTCTTCTGGTAGAGGCCGGGTGGCACCGTTGCGGAGATGACCACAAAATATTAGACCTCGATATATCTGTTCGATACATCGACGTGCTATATTGAGGCCGTGCTCGAACTGGCGATACTTGGTCTGCTGAAGGAGCAGGACCTGCACGGCTACGAGCTGAAAAGGCGGCTTGTCGACCAGTTGGGCCTCGTTAGCGGAACGTCGTTCGGCTCGTTGTACCCGGCGCTGGCCCGTCTGGAGGCGGCGAAAGCCGTCAAATCCGTAGAGTCACGGTCGGGTACTGCGGGAACGGTCCCACACACCGGATCCCTCGGAGGGGAGATAGCGGCCTTTCGTGCCCGCAAATCCTCGGGTGCCGAAGGGAGCCGCCGCCGGAAGGTGTATGGGATAACTCCGCTCGGCGAGGAGCTGTTCGCTGAGCTGCTGATCGCTGGCAACGGTTCGAGTGAGGACGGACGCCTGTTCAATCTCAAGCTCGCCCTAGCGCGCTACTTACCCGCCGATGCCCGCATCGGTCTCCTCGAGAGACGGCGGCAGCACCTCGCGGAGAAAGTAGCGAGGTTGCGGTCCCGGCTCGATTCCGTCAGAGACCGCTACGCCTTCAGCCTCATCGAGCACGACCGGGAGTCGGCGCAGAGCGATCTCGACTGGATAGACCGGATGATCATCTCCGAGCGGGCCGGACGTCCTCCGGGCGGCGCTTCGGAATCCGCTGCGGAGCTCGTCTCGTCGGACGCTCCGGCGATAGCGATTCTCCGAAGTCCGACCAACGCATTTACCACATCCCCCGAGCAGAAGGAACACGAGCAATGAGCAATAAGATTCGTCTCGCGATCGCCGGTGTCGGCAACTGCGCCAGCTCGCTGGTACAAGGCATCGAGTACTACCGCAACGCCGACCCGGCCGACAGCGTGCCCGGTTTGATGCACGTGACGTTGGGTGGCTACCACGTCTCGGACGTCGAAGTGGTCGCAGCCTTCGACGTGGACGCCGACAAAGTTGGCTTGGACCTCGGCAAAGCCGTCTTCGCCGGGCAGAACAACACGATCCGATTCGCGTCGGTCGGCGAGCTCGGGGTCACTGTCCAGCGGGGCCCGACCCTCGACGGTCTCGGCAAGTACTACCGCCAGATAGTGGAGGAATCCCCTGCCGAAGCCGTCGACGTCGTCGCAGCTTTGAAGCAGTCCAAGGCGGACGTCCTCGTGTCCTACCTTCCTGTGGGTAGCGAGCAGGCGCAGAAGTTCTATGCACAGGCTTGCCTCGACGCGAAGGTAGCGTTCGTCAACGCCATTCCCGTCTTCATCGCGAGTGACCCGGAGTGGGCCCAGAAGTTCACCGACGCTGGCGTCGCAATCGTAGGCGACGACATCAAGAGCCAGGTCGGGGCGACGATCGTTCACCGTATCCTTGCGAGGCTCTTCGAGGACAGGGGCCTCGTGTTGGACCGCACATACCAGCTCAACGTGGGTGGCAACATGGACTTCAAGAACATGCTCGAGCGCGAGAGGCTCGAGTCGAAGAAGATCTCCAAGACGCAGTCGGTTACGAGCCAGATAGACAACGGCATCGCCGCTGACGACGTACACATCGGACCATCCGATCACGTCCCTTGGCTCGAGGACCGCAAATGGGCGTACATCCGCCTCGAAGGCCGCAACTTTGGCGACGTGCCGCTCAACGTGGAGATGAAACTCGAGGTTTGGGACTCGCCGAACTCGGCCGGTGTGATCATCGACGCGGTTCGATGCGCCAAGCTAGCCAAAGACCGTGGTATCGGCGGACCGCTCCTCGGCCCTTCCGCCTACTTCATGAAGTCGCCGCCTGTCCAGTACCACGACGACGAGGCTCACCGCATGGTCGAGGCGTTCGCATCCGGGGCTGAGTGACGAACGACACGGCGTCTGCCTGGGATCGGTTCTCTGAGGAGTACCAGCGCCGCTCAGCGCTGCCGACGGATTCGGCCCACTACGGGCCGGACATCCCGACCGAGTCGACTTTCAGGCTCCTGGGCGACCTCAAAGGCAAGCGCGTGCTCGAGCTCGGTTGTGGCGGCGCTCAGTGCTCCATCGCTTTCGCCAAAGCGGGGGCCGCTGCTATCGGCGTCGACACGTCTCCTGCCCAGTTGGCCTTCGCTCAGAAACTGTGCTCCGCCTCTGAGGTAAAAGTCGAGCTCCGTCACGCGGACATGGCGGAGCTTGCTTTCCTTCGCGCGGACTCGGTCGACGTTGCTTTCTCGGCGTACGCCTTCCAGTACGTGGAGGATCTCAGCCGGGTGTTCCGCCAGGTGCACCGAGTGCTCAAGATCGGCTCGCCCCTCGTGTTCAGCCTCCCCCACCCCTCGTGGTGGATGATCGCCGAAGAGCAGCCCGACCCGACGATCGGCCACTCGTACTTCGAGCGCCGGCCAGGCAGCGTCGTATGGGAGGGCGTCGACTTCACGGTCTACAGGCACAGCTTCTCTGACCTCTACGGGGCGTTGACGAGGGCGAGCTACCGGGTGGACGTCATTCTCGAGCCTGCGCCTGTCAGCTCGTCACCTCGAAGCTGGATGTGGAACGACGCTATGGAGTTCGTTCCTCGCACGCTCATCGTTCGCGCCAGGAAAGAGGGCAACTAGCCCGCGCCGCTTCGGGATCCCCACCACGAGTCGAGGCGGCGGCCGGCTTCCTCAGGACCTAGCGGTCCCTCTTCGAGGCGCAGCTCCAGGAGGTATTCCAGTGCCGCCCCGACGTTACGCCCGGGTGGAATGCCCAGTCTCGCCATGATTTCGACGCCGTCGAGGTCCGCGCGGATGGAGTCGAGCTGCTCCTTGGCCTCCAGGTCGGATATTCGAGCTTCGAGTTCGTCCATGCGCCGCGACAAGGCCTTCGCCTTGGCTGCGTTGCGTGTCGTGCAGTCGCTTCGGGTGAGCTCGTTGAGCCGGGACAGTAGCGGGCCCGCGTCGCGCACGTAGCGGCGCACGGCGCTGTCCGTCCAGCCCATCTGGTAGGTGTGGAAGCGCAGATGAAGCTCGACCAGCCGGCTCACGTCGTCGATGTCGTCCGACGAGTAGTGCAGCGCCCTCATCCGATCGCGGGTCATTCGCGCCCCGACCATCTCGTGATGGTGGAACGACACCGCCCCGCCCGGGCTGAAGGAGCGGGTCTTCGGCTTCCCGACGTCGTGGAACAGGGCAGCAAGGCGAAGGAGGCGGTCGGGTGACGTCTTCTCTACTACTGCGATGGTGTGGGCCAGGACATCCTTGTGACGGTGGATGGGATCGACCTCGAGCGACAGCGCCGGCAGCTCGGGAAGAAACTCCTCTGCTAGGGCTGTCTCGACGAGGAACCAGAGCCCTGCCGCCGGGCTTTGGACAACCATCAGCTTGTCCAGTTCGTCGCGGATTCGTTCCTCCGAGACGATCGAAAGGCGCGGACCAACCGATTTCACAGCTTCGGTAAGCGCGACGTCGGGCACAAGCCCGTAGCCGGCGATGAACCTGGCGGCTCTCAACATCCGAAGCGGGTCGTCACTGAAGGACGTCTCGGGAGCTAGAGGTGTGCGGAGGCGGTTGCCCGCAAGGTCTACTGCACCGTCGAACGGGTCGATCAGGCGCAGCTCCGGAAGTGAAAGGGCCATCGAGTTGACGGTGAAGTCCCGGCGCGCGAGGTCAGCTTCGATCGCCTCGGAGAAGACAACCCGGGGATGGCGGCTGTCGGGCTCGTAGCTGTCGCCGCGGTGGGTGGTTATCTCGAAGGACTTCTCGTCTTTGCGGGCCCCTATAGTCCCGAAACGTTTACCTTGGGTCCACACGGCGTCAGCCCAGCCGGCAAGGATCTTCTCTGTGTCGTCAGGCGCGGCGTCGGTGGTGAAATCGAGATCCGAATCTTGCGAAAGACGGCCGAGCATCGCGTCACGGACGACGCCTCCCACCAGGTAGAGCCGGTAGCCGCTCGCCGAGAACAGGGCGGAGAGCTCCGCTGTCTCTTCGATGAGCGGGCGGAAGCGTTCGGGGACCACGTCGTCCAAGGATACCGGTCAGACCTTGCCCGCCTGTGCGGGCAACAGGCCACGCCCGCTGCTTACGGAGGGGTGAGAAGACCGGCGGACTGCAGGGCGACGCGAAAGTCGTGGGGGTTCGTGGCGGCAGCAAGGGCCGACCGCAGAGTGATCTCGCCGCTCTTGAACAGGGAGAAGAGGCTCTGGTCGAAGGTCTGCATCCCGTGATACTCCCCGTCGGCTATCAGCTCTTCCAGGCTCTCCTTGCCGCTCGACGTCGGATCCATGATCCGGTCGGCGATCCTCCCGGTCACGACCATGACTTCAATAGCGGGGACCCGACCCTCGCCCGACGAGTGAGGCACCAGGCGTTGGCTGATTACACCCTTCAGAACCCCGCCGAGAGTCAGCCGGACCTGCTGTTGCTGGAAGGGCGGGAAAAAGTCGACGATCCGGTTAATTGTCTCGGTCGCGTTCGACGTATGAAGCGTCGAAAGCACGAGGTGACCCGTCTCGGCTGCCATCATCGCGGCGCTTACCGTCTCGACGTCTCTCATCTCGCCGATGAGAATGACGTCCGGGTCTTGGCGCAGGACCCTGCGCATCGCCTGCTCGTAATTTTTGGTGTCCGTCCCGATCTCGCGTTGGCAGACCACCGAACGCTTGTCGGGATGGAGGATCTCGATCGGGTCCTCGATCGTGATGATGTTCCCGGATCTCGTCTGGTTGATGTGATCGATCATCGCCGCAAGGGTGGTCGTCTTTCCCGATCCGGTCGGTCCGGTGACGAGCACCATCCCGCGGCTTTCCTCCGCGAGGCGCGACACGATCGGAGGAAGGCCGAGATCGAGGACCGACATTGCGGCCGGAAGGACGCGCCTCAACACCATCGCGGCGCTGCCCCGCTGGCGGAAGGCATTCGCCCTGAAACGACCGAGTCCGTCGATGGACAGCGAGAAGTCCGCTTCGCCGGTGCGGTGGAACTCGTCGATCCTGTCCACGGGCATTATCACCCTGAGGCATTCCTCGACTTCGTTGCGGTCGACCTGAGGAAACGGCGTCGGGCGGAGATCACCGTTGACCCGGACCCTCGGCGCCGACTTGCCCTTTATGTGAAGGTCGGATCCACCTACCTCTGTCATGTGGACGAGGATGGCCTTGAGATCAAGCACGTCCTTGGTATCGGCCGGAAAGTCGCGAAGTTGAGAACAATGATTCATGGTGCCCTGCCAACGCGCCGATCGCGCTCGCACGATAGCTTTGTGACCGGTGATACGGCAGACCCACAAGCGTCGGGCCGTAGCGGATCGGCGCGATGCCTTGACCATAGAAATCGGACCGGAACGTGCCCGTGTCGTCTCTTGGGACGAGTGCCACGAGACTGCCCTCATCACGACCATGCCGGCGATGACGCTGCTGTCGGAGCGGTTCCTGGCGCGTTGCGTCGATGCCGCGTCGACGAGGGGTTTCAAGGAGTTGCGGACGGGCGCGCTGAGCCCACTGGAGCAGGCCACCTTCCTGCGGGCGGGCTTCGAGGTGCGAAGCGAGCTCTGCCTGCTCGCCATGAGCCTCGACGCGGCCGCGCCCACGGCGCTCCGCAAGGATGCCTCTGGCGGCGTTTGGCGCTTCGAGGACTATGAAGACGGCTGCCTCGAAGAGCTGATCGACATAGATCGGGCAGCATTCGGGGTCAACTCCGGCTTCGGGCTACCCGCTTTGCGTGAGTCGATCGTTGCGACTCCGTCCACGAGCATTCGCGTCGCCGTGTCCGCTCAGGATGCCACCGAAGCCTACGCCGTCTTCGGCTGCTCGACGCTTCACGGCTATGTGCAGCGCCTCGCGGTCCGCCCGTCAGCGCAACGCCGAGGCGCTGGTTTCGGGTTGCTTTGCGATGGGCTCGACTGGATGAGACGGGGCCGGGCGGCGCGTGCGTTCGTCAACACCGAGCGCGGAAACGAAGCCGCTCTCGGGTTGTACCGAGGCATGGGATTCGAGGAGCAAGGCTCGTTTCTGTCGATACTCTCACTATCACTTCGATGACTTCGGACGTCGCGACGCCCGCCACCGTGTCAGGCTCAGGCATCCGCTCGCAGACGTCGATGATCGTTGCGGCTTTACTGTCGCTGCTCGTCTCGCTCGGATTTGCGGCGGTCGCCCCGAAGGCGACTGCAGCGACGCCTGCCGGCGGGTTGAACGTGCTTTCGCAGAGCCCATGGGTCGAGACGCACGGCATTTTCGATCTGCGTCTCGGCGTTCCGTCAAGCGGCGGTTACCGGCTTCAGGTGACAGTCTTCGACCGGCTAATCACCCGAACGGCGTTCGACCAGGCGGCGCAAGGACGAGTGGGCGGTTTCTTCTACCGCCAAGCCGTGCCGCTCTCGGGGCTGGCTGTCGACCCCTCTGGAGGTGTCGACGTCGAGCTGCCGGTCAACACCACTGCGCCAATCCCGGCCCTGCCGACGGTCTACATAGGCCAGACCGGGGTGTTCCCGGTGCAAGTGGAGCTGTTCGATTCGGCGGGTACGCCGGTCGGGACGCCGCAGAGCATCTTCTTGGAGTACGCGAGCGGCCCGGGTTCCGGATCAGCGGGTTACGTACCGCTGTCGGTCGCCTTGGTCGTTCCTTTCGCCGCTGGCACCGGAACTGCCTTGCCCGACGCTCCGCCTGCCCCGTCCGAGGCGAGCCGACTCAACCAACTGTCGATCGGCGTGGACGGTGGTTCCTCGATGCCGATCGGCCTCCTAGCGGACCCGAGGACGCTGAGTGGCCTGGCGACCGGCGCAGCTTCCGGTTCGACTGTCGACGCAAGCACGCTGTCACATCTCGCGTCTGCAGCCAAGGCGGGAACCCTGCGCGTGATGCCGTCCACCTTTGATCCGTCGGCGATCAGCAGCCTCCAGAAGGTTGGGCTCGCGGGCGAGCTTGTCGCGCAGAGCGCGGCGGCGAAGCAGGTGATCAACTCGACTCTAGGAGTAGACCCTTCCAGCGCTACGTGGGCATTTCAGGGACCTGTCGGCGCGTCGGTCTTGGGCGTGCTCGCAGCGCAGGGTTCGAGGAACATCATTGTTCCTGATTCGTCGTTGAGCCCTCTACCTGCCATCGACACCGAGACGACGTTTGCGAGGCCTACCTTGGTCTCTGCCGGCGGTCAGAGTCTTAACGCGATCGGGGCGGACCCAGGCTTGGCGGCCGACTTCCGCTCCGGCGGATCGCCGACGATCACAGCGAATCGGATCATCGCCGAGCTCGCAATGATCGAGACCGAATCGCCTGGTCTGCAAAGGGGTGTAGCTCTGCTACCCCAAGCGGGATCTGCGATCTCGCCACAGCTGCTCGCCACGCTGATCGCTGGAATCGCGGGAAATCCGCTTCTGGACGCCGTGTCACCGACGGGCCTGTTCGCGAAGGTACCTGTGGCCCCGCTGACGCGCACCTTCGGGTCCGCCAATCCGGCGCTCGGGGCGCAAGAGCGGACACTCGGGGACTCCGCTTCGAGCATCCTCGCAGCACGCCGCAAGCTCACCGGGGTTACGGCCCTGCTCGGAGGCCCGTCAGCGAAGCTGAACTCTCTTGGCGCGCAGCTGCTTCTGTGCGAGTCCGTCTCGATCTCCCCGTCGTCTCGGACGGCGATACTCGGATCGATCAACAGCCAACTGGACAAGGTCGCCGGCGAGTTAGGTTTGCCGCCCGCTACAGCGATCACGCTGACCGCCAGCCACGGTCAGATTCCAATAACAATCCTGGTGTCCGGCTCGATCCACGCCCGGGTTCAGGTTCGCCTTACGAGCCAGCGGCTGCTGTTCCCGACCTTTCGACCGGCAGACGGGTCTTGCGTCGTTCCCACTCCGACCGAGGAAATCTGCGTTTTTTCCCTATCGAAACAGAACACGACGCTGAACGTTCCTGTAGAAGCGCGCTCGTCGGGAGTGTTCCCCCTCGAGGTAAACCTTTATACCCCCGACGGATCCCTTCTGCTTGCGAGTGATCGTGACACGGTTAGGAGCACCGCGGTGTCAGGGGTCGCCATCATCCTGGCAATCCTGGCCGCCGTTTCCCTTGCGGTGTGGTGGGGAAGGGACCTTCGCCGGGGCAGGCGTCGCCGGGGCCTCATACCATCCCCATTTGACGACGCGAGCCCCGATGCGGATGAGCCGATGTCACCAATGAGCCGAGTTACAGGTCCAACAGGCGGAAACTACAGCACCAAGGTTCACACGAGGAGACGACAGGAAGTTTGACAGGGATCCGGATTGTTACTGACAGCGCGTGTGACCTTCTCGACGAGACACTCGACGAGCTGCGGATAACGATGGTACCGCTGCGAATCCGCTTCGGCACTGAAGAATTCGTGGATCGTAGGGAGCTTTCCACCAAGGACTTCTGGTACCGCTGCGCGAATTCCCCTGAACTGCCGAGCACCGCGGCACCGTCGCCAGGACAGTTCCAGGCCGCCTTCGAGGAGATAGCCGACACTGGCGCATCAGGGATCGTGTGTATCAACTTGTCGTCGCGCATGTCAGCGACCATCGAATCGGCTCGCCGGGCAGCATCCGAGCTTTCCGAACGGATACCGGTGCGTGTCGTTGATTCACTTACTGCAACCCTGGGTATCGGTTTGGTGGCGACTGAAGCCGCACGCCTTGCAGCGACGGGTGCCACCATCGACGAAGTGGAGAAGTGTGCGGTCGACTCGTCGAAAGTGCTCAGGTTATTCGGCGCGATCGACACCCTCGAGAATCTGAAAAAGGGTGGTCGTATCGGCGGAGCCCGCGCCGCTCTCGGCTCGATGCTTGCCATCAAACCCGTCATTGAGGTCCGTGACGGGGTTGTCGAGGAGGAATCGAAGCAGAGGACCCGCGCCAGGTCTCTTCGTTACCTCGCGGACAAGGTTCGCTCTGGCGGAGAGATAGGCCGCTTGGCGGTTTTCTCGGCCGACGCCCCGGACCGTGACGAGTTTGTTGCGATGCTCGACGGGATCAACGTCGCCAAAGGCGAGATCCTCTACGGCGATGTCGGACCGGTCGTCGGGAGCCACGCCGGGAAGGGAGCGATCGGTGTAGCATGGCTGCCCGCGCAGAACTAGTTTGCGACGAACGTGGCTGATCCGCACGGAGCGGAGGGTCCGGTAGGGCGGCGCTGACGCTTCCGGAATGCCACAGAAGGCTACTATCGACTGCGAGTGGCCAGAATGGATGAACTCCTCACTTCGACGCCCGGAGACGTGTTGTCTCGCAGGTACCGGCTGGTGGCGCCGATAGCCCGTGGTGGCATGGCCGAGGTTTGGGAGGCGGAAGACGAGATCCTTGGGCGCCGTGTGGCCGTCAAGGTCCTGCTTCGACACCTGGCGCGAGACGATGTCCTTCTCGAGAGGTTCCGCCGGGAGGCGGTCGCCGCAGCGCGACTCATGCACCCCGGCATTGTCGCTACGTTCGACACGGGAAGCGAGCAGGGCTCTGCGTACATCGTCATGGAGTATGTCGCAGGCAAGAATCTTCGCGAGGTACTCGACGAGCGTGGGCGGCTGACAGTCCCTGAGTCGGTAACGGTCGCTCGCCAAGTCGCCGCGGCACTCGGTTACGCGCATGGCGCAGGGCTGGTACATCGCGACATCAAACCTGCGAACATCCTTCTCGTCGTCGACGATCATGACGGGATCGAGGTCAAGGTCACGGACTTCGGTATCGCGAAGGCGGGTTACGCGTCGGGGGTTGACCTCACACGAACCGGAATCGTCCTCGGAACGCCGAAGTACGTCAGTCCCGAGCAGATCCGAGGAGAGCAGCCCGACGGACGTACCGACCTGTATTCGCTCGGTGTCGTGCTCTACGAGATGCTGGTCGGGGCACCCCCTTTCTCGGGTCCGAACGACATGGCGACGGCAATGGCCCACCTGAAGGAAAAGATCCCGAAGCCGTCGTCGACTGTTCGCTCGATACCGGGTCCGCTCGACCGGCTCGTGGTCGACCTGTTGGCCAAACGGCCTGAGCGGCGGGTTGCGTCGGCGGACGTCGTTGAACGTCGTCTGGGCGATATCGCTATCGAACGCCCTAGAGGTCGTCCGCCGGGAGGTTTCGGTCCCAGTTTCGGCCCCGGCGGTCGGCCGGCGGCTCCCGGCGTAGCGGCCCGGTCAGCGGCTCCCGGCGTAGCGGCCCGGTCAGCTGCAGCCGTCCCCGCCGACATTTTCTCCGCCGCCCGGTCTACCGCCCCGCCCGTGGCCCCCATTGTGGCCAGAACGTCAGTGCCAAGCCCGCCGACTGCACCGAACCTAGCAGCGACAGGACGGGTCAGCCCCCCTCCGCCGCCTCCCGTCCTACCGGAGAAACCTGGCGTCTCGCGGGTAGGGCACTCAACGTTGGCTTTCAGTCCGCTCGCGCCTCGCGAGCACGACGAGGCGGATCGCACGAGAGTCCTTCCGGCGAGCAACGGACTTGGCGGCGGCTTCGACTCGACCTTAGCCGACTCGACCTCAGCCGACTCGACCTCATTCGCTGCGCCGCTCGTCGCCTCGCCGCCGACCCAAGAGATCCCGATTGCGGCGCCGGGGTCGGTTCACTCGAAGTCGAGGCGTCGGGAGCGGCGAATCGGGTTGTTGGTGCTCGCGCTTTTGGCGGTGGGCGCCTTCGTAGCAGCTCGTCTTCTGTCGGCCGGTCGCAGCCCCCTGTCAGTTTCGCCACCCGCCTCGACGTCCCAGTCGACGGGCTCTGTCTCGCCCACGTCGACAGTCAAAGTGATCGGGATACGTTCCGTATCGGTGTACATGGTCGTGCCCGGCCGTCCGGCCGACAACCCGCAAGACGCCGCCAACACCATCGCAGGCAACTCGGCGACGCCCTGGTCGACTGACATCTACGCCAGCCCTACATTTGGGGGCCTGTACAGTGGAATAGGTCTCTCAGCCGATCTAGGCTCGTCCCACAAGCTCGGATATCTCCGAGTCACCTCGCCGAGCGTTGGCTGGTCGGGGGCGGTTTACGTGTCCGACAAGGCCATCCCGAGCGGCCAACCGGCGTCGGCTTGGGGTAAGCCTCTGAGCACGGCGACCGGCGTCAGCGGTAGCCACACGTTCGCCCTTGGCGGTCATTCCGGCCGCTACCTGTTGTTCTTGATCACCAACCTCGGTCCCTCCGATCGTACAGAGGTGGCCAAGCTCAAGGTTTATTAGAGGAACTCGCCCCCCGTGGTTAGGCTTAGTGGTCATGACCCCGCCAGATTCTCCGCGTCCGGTGCAACCCGCATCGGATTGGCCCGACCAGGTTGCCGGTCGGATCGAGTCGATGGTGGCGACGGTCAAGGGCAAGACCACGGTTCCTGTCACCCTCGTCGCTCGCGGCTTGGTGTTCGGCGTCATCGTCGGCACGCTCGGCGTTGTCAGCCTTCTCCTCCTGGTCGTGCTCGGCGTCCGCTTGGCGGACGTGTACCTCCCCTACCATCCTCTGGCGCGCCGTGTGTGGACCGTGGATGCGGCGGTGTCGGCAATATTTCTCGGTGCAGGCGCGTTGGCTTGGTCGAAGAGACGCCCCTCGGGTCGTTCACACTGATAGCACTTTAGGAGCCCGAAGTTGACCCAGACCAATGCTACGCCAGTGAGAGAAGTTCTAATCATCGGCTCAGGCCCATCAGGGCTCACGGCTGCAATCTATGCAGCGCGAGCCAATCTCTCCCCGCTTGTCCTCGAGGGCCAGCCCTCCTCGACGAGTGACCAACCTGGCGGGCAGCTGATGCTGACGACCGACATCGAGAACTTTCCCGGTTTCGTAGATGGGCTGGCTGGGCCGGATCTGATGGCGAACATGCGGGCTCAAGCGGCTCGCTTCGGCGCAGAGTTCCTAACCACGAAGGTTGAGCGAGTGGACTTCTCCGCACAACCCCTTCGGGTCTGGGCACAAGACCCCAACTCCGGCGATGAAGTAGAGCACATGGCCCGGTCTGTAATCGTAGCGACCGGCGCGCGCAGCCTGATGCTGGGACTGCCGGCGGAGGATCGCCTGATCAGCCGTGGGCTATCCACGTGCGCCACCTGTGATGGGTTCTTCTTTCGAGGCCACCGCATTGCGGTGATCGGGGGCGGGGACTCGGCTCTCGAGGAAGCGATATTTCTCACCAAGTTCGCCGAAACGGTGACCGTTGTACACCGCCGCAAGGAGTTGCGCGCAAGTAAAATTATGCAGGATCGAGCCTACAAGAACCCGAAAATTCGATTCGTGTGGGACAGTGTCGTGACCGACATAGCTGGCGAGTCGAAGGTCGAGGGACTTCACCTGCGAAACCTGGTCAGCGGTGAGGAGCAACTGCTCGAGGTCAGTGGTGTGTTCGTGGCGATCGGCCACGTGCCGAACACGGCGGTGTTCAACGGTCACCTCGATATGGATGAAAGTGGGTACCTTCTCACTGTGCCGGGAACGACGGCGACGAAGGTGCCGGGCGTCTTTGCTGCCGGCGACGTCCAGGATTCCAAGTACCGCCAAGCGATCACGGCCGCCGGGAGCGGATGCATGGCGGCTATCGACGCAGAGCGCTGGCTCGAAGCACTCTGAGGCCGCCAGGTCGTCGCCTTCCTGCGGAATGGCGCCGACGTTTCCGATGTTGTGATCTGTGTTCACCCCGAGAGGTTCTCGGATTGACGAAAGAAGGCGATGCAGGTGGCTGAGCTAGCTCTGAAGCTGACAGATCAGACCTTCGACGAGGAGGTCAAGTCTTCGGACGCTCCCGTCCTAGTGGATTTCTGGGCCGAGTGGTGCGGTCCGTGCAAGATGGTGGCCCCCATCCTCGACGAGATCGCCACCGAGCAGGGTGGCCGGCTGAAGCTTGCCAAGGTAAACGTCGATGACAACCAGGAAGTTGCCCGTCGGTTCGACGTCATGAGCATTCCAACGATGATTTTGTTCAAGAACGGCGAACCCACATTGCGGATTGTCGGAGCTCGCGCCAAGTCGAAGATCCTGGACGAGCTCACACCGCACCTGTAAGCAGCAGATAGACGGTGCGTCTGGGCCCCGTTCTCTAAAGGTCGCGCAGGCTTGCCACCCGAAAGTCTGTGCCCACCCTGACTCGACTGCTGCGACATGCGTTCTCCACAGGGTTAATCACACCCTGTGGAGTTACGTTTACCCGACAGACCCTCAACGTGGGAGTGAGTGTATTCCCTGGGGTGCTGCCGTCAGCTGTCGTTTTGTCCGTGGTCCGTCATCGTCCTGTAGATACGCTCGAGATCCTCGAGAGATGCAAAGTCGATGGTGACCCGGCCTCGCTTAGCGCCGAGCGTCACTTTGACAGACGTCGAAAGGCGGTTCGAAAGAAGCTCCTCGAGTTCCAGTATCGCTGCGGGAGGCGGTGACGCATTATTACCGCGAGGCTGGCGTTCGGGGAGACCCCGGGAGTTGCGTTCCTTCACCGCCTCCTCAACCGCTCTTACTGACAGTTCTTCTGTCACTATACGACGTGCAAGGGATTCTTGGAACGAACGGTCCGGAGTCGCCAGGAGTGCCCGTGCGTGGCCAGAACTGAGTCGACCCGATCTGACCAGATCTTGAACAGCTGGCGGGAGCTGGAAGAGGCGCAGAGCATTGGTAATCGCAGCTCGGCTCTTGCCAACTCTCCCTGACAGCTTCTCGTGGGTCAGGCCGAACTCCTCGATCAACTGCTGGTAAGCCGACGCCTCTTCGATCGGGTTAAGGTCCTGGCGGTGCAGATTCTCGATCAGCGCGTGTTCGACGCGCTCGGCCTCCGAGGCTGACCTGACAACCGCAGGAATCGAGGGAAGACCGACCCGCTTGGCAGCACGCCATCTTCGCTCCCCCGCTATCAGCTGATAGCGACCATTGCCGAGATCGCGGACCAGAACGGGCTGTAGGACCCCAACTTCCCGGACCGAGTTGGCGAGTGAAACGAGAGCCTCCTCGTCAAACATGGTCCGGGGCTGGCTCTCATTAGCTTCGATCGAATTGACCGGGATTTCGAGCAGTGCTGAACCATGCCCGCTCGAAATCTCAGTGGGGATCAGGGCGCCAAGCCCTCTACCCAGCCCGCTTCTCCGCGCCACCGCTCACCTCCTTTGCTAGCTCCCTGTACGCAATTGCACCACGCGAGGAGGGATCGAATGTCGTGATTGGCCGGCCAAACGAAGGCGCCTCGGAGAGTCGCACCGTCCGAGGAATGATGCTCCGACATACTCGGGCTCCAAAATGATCCCGCACCTCGTTGGCGACCTGCTCGGCAAGACGCGTCCTCGCGTCGTACATCGTCAATACGATCACGCTCACGTCCAAACGGGCATTGAGATTGGCCTTGACGAGGTTGACGTTACGCAGGAGCTGCCCGAGCCCCTCGAGCGCGTAGTACTCGCACTGTATAGGTACCAGGACCTCTTCAGTGGCTGCCATCGCATTGACTGTGAGGAGACCCAGTGACGGGGGACAGTCGACCAGGACGAAATCGAAGTCGGTTGCAATGGAGTCAATCGCCCGCTTCAATCGGAGTTCCCTGCTGAAGACGGGTACAAGTTCGATCTCGGCACCGGCAAGGTCGATTGTGGCCGGTACCACGAAGAGGTTCCTCATCGAAGTCGGCTCGACGACATCGTCGATCGGAACGTCATGGAGAAGGACGTCGTAGATGGAGGACTCAAGGCTGCGGGCATTCACCCCGAGACCTGTCGTTGCATTACCCTGCGGATCGAGGTCGACGACGAGGACCCGGTAGCCGAGTTCTGCCAGTGAGGCTCCTACGTTCACCGTGGTGGTTGTCTTTCCCACCCCGCCCTTCTGGTTTGCAATGGCTATCCGTCGTGGCAACTGATGCGAAAGGCTCGAAGGATGGAGTGGCCGCCCGTACTCGTCGACGTCGCCGATGGGACCCGTAGTCGGCTCTGCCTCGATCGCGTGGTGTGTGTCAAGGGAAGCGACGAGCCGGTCCAAGTCGGGAGGGACGGCCAACAAGGGCTCGCCTGGCGCAGCGTCCGGCGGAACCGGCGGTTCAACTGAGCCTGTCATCCTGTGCCCCAATGCGACATCGTCGATGAGGGGTCCTGCGTCAACTACGTCGTCGGACGAGGATAGGTTAGAGGCAGGGATCGTGCTCAGTGAGCCACTGTTGTCGGAGGGGCTGGGCCCGGTCGAGGAGGTCGAAGCGAGGGTGGCTTCCACGCTCGTCGGGGGCGACTCAGCATCTTCGATCGAAGTGACGGTCGTCTCCGCGTGGGCAGCTTTGCTAAGGCTGTGAGTCGACCTGTTGGGTAGTGGTGGTGTGGTGTCCTTTAGTTGTGCAGCGTCCTTCGGTCCGCCCGTCTGAGCGAGCGAGGGCGGGGGACGAAGTCGATCGAGGATCGAGCGAGCCCGCCTGTCGCCTCTGTCGGGCTGAGTCATTGTCCCATCATTAGCGCTGGACGGATGGAAATCAAGGACCCCCGATGTTTCACGTGAAACATTCCGACGGCGAGGAAGGTCGCGGCGGGGGCTGGTGACTGTGGATTAGCGTGCGAGGGTCGATTGGTCGCAGGTCAACGGCCCCTCGCGCGACCAGCCCCTGCAGGAATTTCACTTGCCGTCCCAGGTTCGCGCCACTGCCAGCCAAAGCTTGCGATGCACCCAGCCTGATCAACTTCACCAACTCGGGAACACATTTCGAAACCCGCCTTGCCAAACGGCGAAGGCGGGTGTGAGCAAATCGACGAGAAGAGCTGCACGCCAACTGCGACTGGGCTTCGAAGAGCGAAAGCAATTAGCCGTTGACCTTCATCACGCGTTCTGTGCGGGGCCCGCTAGTTCGTCGACGACCACCTGCGGGGGCCATGAACCCGTCGCTTCCATACGCGTTCGAACACAGTGCGCTTACAGAGGGCAACGGTGTGCTAGTTCCCTCGCGCTTGCGGTACCGGTACTTGGCTGCGTTCAGGTCCCGGTCGATCAGCGGACCGCACTGTTCGCAGATTCAGGTGCGCTCGGCGAGGGACAGGCTTCGCTTTCCCTGCCCGAGCACCGAGATCACGCCTTAGGTTGAGTCCGGCTCTACCTCGCCAGTGACCCCAGCCTTTGGCGCCCGGTCATCACGGCGACGATCAAGTCCCTGACAACCACGATTTCATAGTCGTTGGCCAGGTTGGTGGTTAGCTTGTACAGCCCATCGACACGGCCGCCGCGACCTTGGCATAGGTGCGGCAGAGGCGGGCGTTAGAGCGAGCCCAGCGCTTGGACGGGGCCGAACCCATGACCCGGTCTGCCCGGCGGGAGCACGGCTCTTGTAGGCGGGCCCTGCCGCGGGCGTACCGGGAGAGGTACTGGAGGTTTGCGATCACCTCGCCGGTCGGAGCACGGTCACGCTTTTACGCGTAGGTCAACCCCGATAGTCGGTCCCCGCGTTGCCGACTTTTGGGGGCCAGGGTCGCTCGATCTCGCAGCCGAAACTCAAATATGACAGTCGGCCTGAGGGTGATCCGCGGCGGCACGACAGGTGATTGCCCACCAAGCTCAGACCCCAGTTGTATGCGAGTCCAGGCAGCCCGACAGAACCGCGCGCAAGCCGACGAGATCCTCAACGACGCCGTGGCCCGGGCCCGAACGGCTGGCCAACCGTGGTCAGCCGTCGGAGCAGTCCTCGGCACTACCCGTCAAGCAGCCCAGCAACGCCTTCACATCAGGGAAGCAATAGCCACGCTGAACTGCCCGGAAGGAGAAAAGCTCTGATTTCGCTTGACGTAGGGGCATCAGTTCCACGCCGGTGGCTTTCGCGTCGCTGCCCGGCAGCTTGCCGCCGGCATCCTCTTCGTGGAGGAGCCGCCCCGGCTTGCTACTGGCGTCGCCGCCTACGCCCGCGTGTCGTCGGCCGACCAGGGGGGCGATCTTGGCCGCCAGGTGGCGCAGTATCGAGCACGTCACCAGCAGGACCATGGCGCCTACCAAGGACGTCCCCGAGGTGCGCTCGGGCTTGAACAGCCATCGCAACAAGCTGATCGGCCTGCTGGGGGACCCTGAGATGACGACGATCGTCGTCGAGCACCAGGATTGCCTAGCCCACTTCGGCGTGGAGTACCTCGAGGCTGCCCTGGCGCTCAGAGCCGCCGCTTAGTCGTGGTCGAGAGCGCAGAGGACACCGACGATCCTGTTCGCAACACGGTGGAGGACCTAACCAGCTTCTGTCCCCCTCTCTACGGTCGCAGTTCAGCCAAGCGCCGGACGGAGATGGTCCTCCCCGCAGTCGCCGCAGAGGGGGCTGTTGGGCCGTAGCGGACCACGGCGAGGTATTGGCAGTCGGGGCGCTGGTCGGGGCGGAGCGCGTAGTGGCAGGCTGTGGCCGCCCCTGATGTCAAGATGTCTGTGACGGTGTTGGCGCGGATGGAAGCCCCAAGTGGTGGCCCTGCAGCCGTCGTCATGCTGCTACCGGGGCTGCGGTCGGCAGCGCATCGCGGGCGTCGGAGACGAGGGACCTGTAGACCTCCCCGGCGACGTAGCGCTTCAAGCAGCGGATGATCTCCTTGGTCGTCTTTCCCTCCTTGGTGCGTCGTTCGACGTAGGCCTTGGTGCGTGGGTCGTGAGACATGCGGCTGAACACGGCGCCGCACAGGGCGGCGAAGCTGGCCTCTGTGCCCAGACGGCCGGGGTTGTCCCCGACAGTGTCGAGCAAGGCGGCGGCCACCTGGGTGCCCACGCCGGTCTTGTCCAAGAACCCCTCGGGTGCGGCGTCGTCTACGAGCTGCTCGAGCACGGCGTCGAGGCCGTCGATCTCGGTCGAGAGGGCCTGGTAGCGCAGCGCCAGGCTGCGCATGGCCGCCTTGGTGGCCTCGGTCGGCTCGATGAGGCTTCCTGGGCGGAAGCGTGCCGCCAGAGCCACCCTCTCGCCGGTGGGCAGGCCTACCAGACGGGCACGGAGGGCCTCAGGGGCGGAGACGACCAGGTCCCGTAGCTGGTTGGAGGCCTGGGTGCGGGCCTTGACCGCTCCTCGGCGGGCGACGCGCAGCGCTCGCAGCGCCTCGATGGCGCCGTCACGGGACTTGGGGGCGCCGGCCGCCTCCCCGTTCAGCGCTGCCCTCGCTGCCGCCTCGGCGTCGGTCGGGTCCGACTTGCCCCGCCGCCGGCGTGTCTGGCGGTTGGGTCGGATCACCTCGACCACCGCCACGCCCTTGGCGGTCAGATGGCGGGCCAGGCCAGCCCCGTAAGTGCCTGTGCCCTCGACGCCGACCTTGACCAACTGGCCGTATGAGGCCATCCAGGCGAGCAGAGCGGCATAGCCCCTGGCGTTCACAGTAAAGCTGTCGGTGCCGAGCACTCGGCCGACTTCGTCGATGACCACGGC
>JAJZDJ010000051.1 GCA_021828685.1 Actinomycetes bacterium
GCCGACCTGGATCCCCCATGCAGCCTCGAGCGTGCTCCCCGGTTCCAGCACTTGACGGCCGTCCCCGCTGCGAAGCATGTCGGGGGCGGCGGTCATCGGCTCGATGGCGAGGCCGCGCCGGCGCCGGGTCTCGTCGCCGATCGTGTCACCGGTGAAGACCATGAGGTGGGTGAACTGCCTGTCGATCCAGAGTCGTATCGCCGGTCTGCCTTCCGATTCGACCCGGATGACGCAGCGGCCGTCTGCTCCGCGCTGCAGATCGGTGAAGGCCGCGTCGAGGCGGGCGTCGCCGATCCTACGGCCGTCGTTGAAGTCCAACCCCAACTCCTCGACCGAGGCGGAGCCGATGGGCAGCCCGCGATCGTCGGACCGGTACGCGGCCCTTGCCGGGAGTGTCAAGCGAATATCGTCCACCGTCCCGCCGAACGCCCGGATGTAGGGGTGCCAGCCGATACCGACCGGGCAGGCCTCCTCGGAAAGGTTGGTCATCCATGTTCGGACTTCGAGTCCTCCTTCGCTGAGGCGGTAGACGACGCGGAGATCCAGGGCCCACGGCCAACCCGGCTGAGGATGCAGGCGGTGCGAGACCGTCAAGTGCTCGACCGGAGTGCCGGCGGTCCACGGGGAGTGAAGCGTCTCGGGCTCCGGCAGCGTCCAGTTCGCCCACCTCACCAGCCCGTGGATGGCGTTGCTCTTGGATACCTCCGTGATCGGCAGCTGATACTCCCGGCCATTCCACGTGAATCGGCCGTCGCCCAGCCGGTTCGGCCAGGGAGCGAGGAGCTGGCCGCTCCCCGCAGGGCAGACCTCGTCCTCGCTGTAGCCGTCAAGAATGTCAATACCGTTGTGTCGATAGGTGCGGATTCCACCACCGACTTCGACTGCGACGAGGAACTGGTCATGGGCTTCGAGACGCACCTGGCGCCCGGAGGGCTTGGTCACGGTCTGGTCGCAACTTTGGTCATTACCCTACGACGCTACCCAAAGAGGACGCCGCAGGACAGCGCTCCTCGATTTGGTCGAACTCCTTACGCGCAGAAGGACCCGGTGGGGGGGATACCGGGCCCTTCGCATCAGCGCTTCACGGTCCAGAGGGGGGGAACTGGCCGGTGCGCTGTCTTCATTATCGACCAGAAGGAGTGGCGAGCAAACATATTTTTATTTTCTTCTCATATATTTCGGGACGGTTGCAACACAGGACGGGGTGACAACCGAAACAGTGCCCCAGCCCGTAATCTTGACTTGGCTTCCCCGCCGCGTCGAAGCTCGCCGAGTCGAAGCCCGTAGGGTCTGAAGCCCGTCGGGTCGTAACCCCCATCGGGTCGTGAGCCCTGGATCACTTGGATAGGAATGCACGCCAAACCATCACGGAGACAGCGCAGATCTGCAGAGCGACAGGCTCGAAAGCACCCTGATGCGCCGCTCATACCAACGCGCCACTGGCCTCGCCGACTCCTCGTGATGGCAAACATCTTCGTCGCAATCACTCTCATTGCGGTCGGCGGGGCCTACGCCTACGTGCGCTATCGCATCGATTCGATTCATACTGTCGCTGCCCCCGACCTCACCTCGCAGGGAAATAACACCGGGACGAACAAACCTGCAACCAGCACCTCCTCGGGGGCCCCCGAGAACATCCTGCTCATCGGCAACCAGAGCCGGGCCGGTCTCAACACCCCCGCCGACATCCAGCAGTTCGGCAACCCGCAGCTCCTATCCGGGTCACTCAGCGACGTGATCATGATTCTCCATCTCGATCCGAAGACCAAGCAGGCGTCGATTCTGTCCATCCCCCGAGACCTTTTCTCACACATGCCCACCGGGAGCCCAGTGTTGTCCTGGGAGAAGATCGACGCAGCCCTCAACGACGGGGTCAACGGCCCGGACAACCTCGTCAAGGCCATCCAGCAGGACTTCGGGATCCCGATCAACCATTTCGTCGAGATCAACTTCAGCGGGTTCGAGAATACGGTCAACGCTCTCGGCGGCCTGACCATGGACTTCCCCCAGAAGCTTTATGACCTGGAGTCGCAGCTCAACATTACGAGTACCGGCTGCATCTCCATCAACGGAGCGCAGGCCTTGGCTTTGGTGCGCTCACGTCACCTGCAGTACGACCCGCCCGGCTACAACGGCCCGGTCTCGACGTGGCCGTACGATCCTGAATCGGATCTGGCCCGAATCGTAAGGGACCACGAGTTCGTCCGGGTCCTGCTGTCGACGGCGATCTCCAAAGGACTTACCAACCCCTTGACGCTTAACCGGTTCATCGGCGCGGTAATAAATCAGGTGACGATGGATCCGGGCTTGAAGAATCAGCTGATCAGCCTGGCCGAGACCTACGGCCACATCAACCCCGGCGCCATACCCGAGACGACGCTTCCCGTCACCACGTTCAACAACTACTACTTCAGAGGCGCATCGATGGGCGACGTCGACTTCCCCGTCCAGCCCAACGACTACCAGACGATCGCCAAGTGGGATTCGGGGGCTTTTCCCACCCCCGTCACCCCCACAACCGTCAACGTGCTCAACATAGTGGGGAGCTACAACCTCGCGAGCGTAACGGCGAAGGCCCTGGCGGCTGACGGTTTCACGATCGGTACGGTCGCAAACGGTCCCATTCCCGCCAAGCCCGCCGAGACCGTCATCGAGTACCCGACGGGAGGTCTCGCTCAAGCGGTGTCCGTGCTTTCGAAGCTCTCAGGCGCAGTGGTCATGGAACCCGACCCGGCATTGCCCACTGGAACAATTACGGTCAAAGCCGGCACCAACTTCTCGGTAGTGTCCGCTTCGCAGAGCTCGCCGGGCGCCACAACCGCCAATACAGGAAGTGTCCCGAGCTCGTCGACCACGACACGCCCTCCGACCGTAGGCAACCAGGCGCCCAGCTCCAGCGTAGACAACCTGACCCCGTACGATCCGCGGCCATGCACACCCGGATCACCCGTCAAGACCCTGGCCGGCTAGACCTCACTGATTCCGCCTGCAGATGAACGTCAGCCACCTTCTAGCCACATACGGCTACAGCGCCGTCTTCCTGCTCGTACTGATCGAATGCCTCGGCGTCCCCCTGCCTGGCGAGACCATTCTCGTTGCGGCCGGCATCTACGCAGGGACGACCCACAAACTTTCGATCCTTGAGATCTTCCTGGTCGCTGCTGCAGCGGCGATTCTTGGCGACAACATCGGCTTCTGGATAGGAGACAAGGGGGGGTATCGCCTTCTGCGGCGTTACGGCCGGTATATCCGTCTCGATGCTTCGAAAATCAAAGTTGGGCGTCTCGTCTTCGACCGCTACGGGCCGATCGTCGTCTTCGCGGGCCGCTTCGTGTCTGTCCTTCGGACATATGCAGCGTTTCTCGCCGGAACCCTGAAGATGACGTGGCGGCGCTTCCTGCCGTTCAACGCTGCCGGCGGGATCCTCTGGGCAGCGCTCTACAGCTTCGTGCCCTACAGCCTCGGTAGTACCGTCAACAAGCTTTCGACCGTCGCCAGCTTCGTCTTCGGGGGCCTTGCCCTCGTCGCAGTGGTCATCGCGGTCCTGATAATCCGTCGCAAGACGAACCAGATGGTACAAGCCGCCGAATTGGCGTATCCGGGGCCGCTGCCTGAGCGCTAGTCTTCCCTCGGAGGGCTTGGCATGCTCGGACTCCTCAACGTAACCAACCTTGTGGCGTCCTCGGGGTACGCCGCTATCTTCATCCTGTCCGTTCTGCAGTCGTGCTGCGTACCCACGTCGTCCGAGCTCACCCTCGGCTTCGCCGGTGTCCTTGCTGCGGAAGGCAAGCTAAGCCTTCCGGCAGTGATCGTAGTAGGGGTCGCCGGGGAAATCGTCGGTGCTTACGTCGCCTGGGCTATCGGTCGTTATGGCGGCCGGGCGTTTGTAGCGCGCTACGGCCGGTACGTGCTGATGAGCACGCACGATCTCGACCGGGCACAGGGATGGTACGAGCGCCACGAACGGTGGGGCGTCTTCGGCAGCCGGCTGCTGCCAGTGATCCGCAATTTTGTTGCCGTCCCGGCCGGTGTCGCCGAGGTACCGCTTGTCAGGTTCGGGATTCTCACAGCCCTCGGCTCTCTCGTCTGGGACGGCGCGATGGCCTTGATCGGATACGAGATCGGAGGCTCGTGGCGGTCAATCATGAAAGGCTTCAACGATGCCGGCTACCTGCTCGGCGCCGCTGCGGTAGCCGCTGTGGCGTTCGTGGTTTGGCACCGCTGGCGCGCATTCCACAGGGCGACGGGGGAGCGACGAGCCCCGTTGGCCGGCCGGATCTCGCGGGAGGTCGAGCGGCCGTCGCTAGCAGAGCGGCCGTCGGTAGCAGAGCGGCCGTCGGTAGCAGTTGGTGGCGACATCGACGCCGCCCTACTTCCTGACCGGTACCGGCGGAATCGCAGCTGAGCAACAACTCAGGCCACGCTCCAACGCTCCCCCGCCGTCCGACGCAGCATCCCGATCAACCTGACGACTATCGACGCGGTCAGGCCGGCCCATAGCCCACCGATGCCCCAGTGCAACTGCAATGAGGCAATCCCGATCGGAACGTACACCCCGACCGTTGCGAGGAGTGTCAGGTCGCGCATGTATCGGACGTCGCCGGCCCCGATCAGGACACCGTCGAGAGCGAACACCACCCCTGCGGCGGGCTGCATCGCCGCAAGGAATGGCCACAGGACGTGTACCTGGCTTACGACGGCGTCGGACGAAGTGAACGCAGGCGGAATCACATACCACCCGCCGGCAAGGACGGCCCCGAGTACGATGCCGGCTACCAGCCCGTAGCGCGCCACGCGCCACGCGATCCGTCGAGCTGATGCGGTGTCGCCTCCCCCGAGCGCCGCGCCCACAAGCGACTGCGCCGCGATCGCAAACGAGTCGAGCAGCAACGCGGCGAACGACCAGCACTCGAAGCCGATCTGATGGGCAGCAACCTGGGCGGTACCCATGCGGGCTGCCACACCTGACGCGGCGAGCATCGCTGCCTGCAGTCCGGCTTTGCGAAGAAGGAGGTCTTTTGCTGGAACGAGATACGCCGCCAGCACCCCCGGGGCGGGCCGCCATGGCCGACGTTGGGCGTGAAGGGCCAGCAGGAACAGGGTACCTGCGAATGCCTGAGCTGCAAGGTTGGCAACCGCCGAGCCGGCCAATCCAAGCCCGCCTGCGTACACAAGAGCCGGCGACGCGACCGCGGACATCGCGTTGGCTGCTAGGACGATCCTGACGGGGCGTCGTGTGTCTTGGACGCCGCGCATCCAACCGTTACCAGCTAACGCTAAGAGGATCCCCGGAACTCCCAAGACCGCTATGCGGAACCAGTGCTGGGCCGCCGCCTCGAGTGCGCCCGGGCCGCCTGCGAGGAGATCCAGCAGCGGTCGGCTGAAAAGCTCGCCAAGCGCCACCGCGACCACGCCGACGGCAATCGCGAGCACCGAAGCGGCCACCCCCTCGTCGATAGCCTTGTCGCGCTCGCCCGCACCGAACCACCTGGATGCTCTCGCGGTGGTCGCGTAGTCGAGGAAACCACCGAGCATCGCCACTAACGACAGCAGCGTTCCTCCGAGCCCGAGAGCTCCGAGCTGCAGCGAACCGAGATGGCCTACGACCGCGGTATCCACAAGGACGTAAAGCGGTTCGGCGGCCAGCACGAGGAATGCAGACGCCGTCAGCGCCAACAGCTGGCGCGTCCCGGGCGGCTCAGCCATATCGTGTCACGTTAGTGCCACTGCTCGGAGGGGAAACCGCCTGAGCAGTTGACGGGCGGGCAGCCCGCAGGGAGTGACCCGTTGGCCGGCAATCACTCGGCCGGCAAACAGTTGGTCGAATGACATGGCGACGATTTGTCTGGATTAGTCCGAATCTCCGGCGCTCAATTCCTCATGTGCCCTCGACGGCCGTCAAATTTGGTCAGGATCCTCGCGGGTCGGACACAGCCTGACCATTTGAAGCGTTTTTTCGCACTTTTTGGTACACGATCTTCGTTCCAAAAAAATCCTGTACCAGCCCTCGCTCGGCAAACGCACTTTTTGGTACAAAACTTTTCCAACTTCAAGATCCTGACCAAATTTGACGGTTCCCGGCACCCCGAACGCTCGCAGCGTGCACCATGCCCGACGGCACCCACAAGCTCGGGATAGGTTTGCCCGGTGGGCACACCTCACCTCCCGACGCTTACCCGTGACGGGTCGGCAAGCGACGATGCCATTCTCGAGCCGTTCCGCTCCATCAACGTCATAGCGTTGGACGTCGACGGGACACTGCTCGCTGAAGACGAATCAATCGTGTCCTCAGAGATCATCCAGCTTCATTGCGCTCTTGCGTCGCACCCCGCCCCGATCGACTTCGTCCTGGTGACAGGGCGTCCGTGGGAGGGCGTCAAACATCTTGTAAGAAGCTTCGAAGCAGCGACCGGCCGCCGGACCCCGCATGTCGTCCACTTCGGGTCGGTTGTCACCGACGCCGCCGGATCGAAAGCACTCCGCCGGTCTGCGATCCCCGCCCAAATTGTCAGATCCGTCGTCGACATCTACCTTCGTTGCGGTCTCGCACCGTCGGTGATCCAATGCGACGCGGAGCTTTCAGAGACACATTGGTCCATCGGTGAAGCTGAGCCCGCAGGTCTCGACCCGCAAAAGACGTACGGCTTCGGGGTGCCGGTCCGGGCGGTGCCCGAACTGCCCGGAGGCGTCGAAGCGCAAGTGATCCTCGCAAAGACGCAGCCCGACGTGGCAGCCCGGGTCCTCCGCGAATTGGCGAGACTCGAAACTAAGCTGCCCATGGAATACCATAAGCCGAGCGGCGTGCTCTACGTCGACTCGCAGGGATCCTCGAAGGCCGACGGACTCCTGTTCGCCCTGAAGGAAATGGGGGTCTCCCCCGAAAGGGCCATTGCAGTGGGAGACGCAACCCCCGACATAGCGATGTTCGAAACAGTCCGCCTCGGTGTCGCAGTCTCGACGGCCGACGCGGAGGTCATCGAGGCGGCTGACTACGTCTCATCAAATGGATGTTCCGCTGCGGTAGTCGAAGTGCTGGGGTTGCTTCTGGCCGCACGAGGCGACGTGACGATATAGCGCCTAGCACCCGGCGGGGCCTAGCACCCGGCGGGGCCAACAGCCTGGAGCCTCCCCGCCACCCGTCGGTGACGAATCAGGATCTGCTCAGCGCCGTCGTTCACCAATTGCCCGTCGCGAACGACCGTCTTTCCAGCGACGACGGTGTGGCGTGCGCCGACCGGACCGCAACGCAGCCACGCTTCGACCGGGTCGGTGAGTGCTCCGGCAAATGCGATACCTTCGAGCGGCCAGCAGACGAGGTCCCCGACGCTTCCCACCGCAAGCTGGCCGATCTCGCCATCGCGGCCGAGGCACGAGGCGGAGCCTCGTGTAGCTATCTCCAACGATTGACGTGCGCCCATCGCTGTCGGTCCGCCGCGCAGACGTCCCTGCAGCAGCGCTGTGCGCGCCTCCATCCAAAGCGACGCGTGATCGGTCGAAGCGGACCCGTCACATCCGAGCCCCACCGGACATCCGGCGGCCCTGAGCTCGGCGACTGGTGCGATGCCGCCGGCGATCATCATGTTCGACGACGGGCAGTGCGCGACTCCGACCCCCGCGCGCCCGAGCCGGGCGATCTCGGCGCCGTCGGGATACACACAGTGCGCGACCCATGATCGAGACGTCATCCACCCGACGTCCTCGAAGTGCTCGATGGTCCTCTTTGAGAACTTCTCCAGCGCGTAGCGGTCCTCGTCGGGATCCTCTGCCAGGTGCGTGTGGAGGCGCACGTCCAGACGCTCCGCCAGCTCGGCGGTTCGCTTCATCAGCTCGGGGGTCACGGAAAAAGGCGAGCACGGTGCCAGCGCAATCCGCACCATCGAGCCCGGCGACGGGTCATGAAAGGCAGAAACAAGCCTCTCGCTGTCGGCGAGAATCTCGTCGTCATCCTGGACTACGGAGTCCGGTGGCAGTCCCCCGTCCTTGACCGACAGACTCATCGAGCCGCGGGTCGGATGGAACCTCATGCCGAGCTCTTTCGCTGCGGTAATCTCCGCAGCGATCAGATCACCACCCCCCTTCGGATGGACGTACAGGTGGTCCGTCGTGGTGGTGCAACCGCCGAGCGCCAGTTCCGCCAAGCCGACCCAAGCCGAAAGGTAGGCGGCTTCCTCGTCGAGTCCCGCCCACACCGGGTAGAGGGTGCTGAGCCAGTCGAAGAGACTGCCGTTGACTGCGGGGGCGAATGAGCGGGTGAGATTTTGATAGATGTGGTGGTGGGTGTTGATAAGACCCGGCGTTACCAGGCACCCTTTGGCTGACAGCGTCGTTCGAGCTTGCGGTGGCCGCTCCCGTCGATCTCCCAGGCCGACCACGAAACCGCCGGAGATGGCGACCCACCCACCGGGGATCTCCCTGCGCTGGTCGTCGACCGTGGCAACCAGGTCCGCTTCGTCCACGACTAGGTCGACGAGTGGCGGCCAAGTGGGGTCGGTACCGCCAGGCTGAGAGGAAACCATTGCGCCACCAACCCTAGCCTTAACGCGCTAGGCACCCTTGACTGCCAGGACGCCGCCGAAGGTGGGTACGACCTGGAATTGCCAACAGGAAGCAGTAAAGCGATACGACCGTTAGCCTTGACCTAATGACACCTGTTTTGTTGGTCGAAGCTGGCTCCGCTGCTGACCTGCACGACACGGGATGGCGCCACCCTGAGCGAGCAGAGCGCCTGAGGGCGGTCGAAGACGCCACCTTGGACCCGCGCCTGGAGGGCGCACTTCGCCGATGCCCAGCCAGGGCAGCCACCCGCGACGAGCTTCTCAGAGTTCACTCCGGCGGGTACATCGATGCGCTTCGGGACTACATCGCAGCCGGAGGGGGTGACATCGACGCTGACACGCATGTATCGCCAGGCTCGTGGGATGCCGCGCTGCTAGCCGCCGGGGGTGGCCTCACGGCAATCGAAGCGCTGGATCGGGGCGAAGCGGCAAGTGCTTTCGTCGTGGCGAGACCGCCTGGCCACCATGCCACAGCCAGCGAAGCGATGGGCTTCTGCCTTCTCAATAACGCGGCCGTAACGGCCGCAGCCCTCGCGAGTCGAGGAGAGCGGGTTGTGGTAGTCGACTGGGACGTGCACCACGGCAACGGCACCCAGGACATCTTCTGGGACGATCCCCGGGTCATGTACGTCTCGACACACCAATGGCCGGCCTATCCGGGAACCGGGCGACCCCAAGACACGGGAGGCCAAGCGGCTCCCGGGCTGACCATAAACGTCCCTCTCCCGGCGAAAGCAACCGGTGACGTAGCGCGCCAGGCGCTCCGGCAGGTGGCAGCACCAGCGATCGAACATTTCGATCCGACATGGGTCGTGGTCTCCGCGGGATACGACGCGCATCGGGCGGATCCACTTGCAGACCTGGCCTGGAGCGCCGGGGACTACAGCGACCTTGCGTCCGACGTCGCCGCATTCGCCCCGTCACCAGGTCGACTCGTGGTGATGCTTGAAGGCGGCTATGACCTGGATGCTCTCAGGCTGTCGGTCACCGCCACGCTTACAGCGATGGCTGGGGAGACCTACCATCCGGAGCCACCGACGTCGGGAGGTCCGGGTGCCCTCGATGTGGACGCCCTCGCGGGTTTGAGAAAGCGCCTCGTCGGGAGCTGACACGCGAACCCTCCAGGAGAAGTTGTCTGCACAACCAACCTGCCACGGAGGCTGCTCACCGGTAGAGTCGAACCTGCCGTGAACACAAGGTCGCCCCGCCCCGCCGAGTCCCGTCCCGGAAAGCCGGGCAAGGTGGCTCTGCTCCAAGGGCCCGAGGATCGTCGCGCACTTGTGGTGATGAGCGTCGGGCACGGAATCCAGCACTTCTACGTAGCAGGGCTCGCCGTAACGTACCCGTTCGTAATCTCCGCCCTCCACGTTTCCTACGGGGAGCTCGGGGTGGTTCTGACTGTCGCCGGCATCCTCGGTGGTCTGCTCCAGGGAGCTGCCGGCCTGCTTCGGGGGGCAAGCGCCCGTCTTGTGCTCGGCGCCCAAAATGCCGGGCTTGCGTTGTCAAGCATCCTTGGAGCTGTGGCGCCCGGTTTCGGCCTGTTCGCCCTGGCTCGGGTGTTCGGGGCGCTGACCAGCTGGCCCCAGCATCCGGTCGGCTCCGCGTACTTGTCGGAACGGTTCCCCCACCGTCGCTCGACTGTTCTGAGCTTGCACACTGCAGGTGGCAGCGCGGGAACGGTGACCGTTCCGCTTATCGTGGCAGCAGTCATCGCCGCCGCTGGATGGCGCTGGGCACTTGTGGTCCTTACCGTCTTCCTGGCAGTCGGTGCCCTTCTTGTCGCCACTGCCCTGCCCGCAGAAAAGGCGGTTCCGGTGGAACACTCGGACGTCGAACGGGTATCGGTTAGAGACCTTCTGCGGAACCGAAGTGTAATCGCTGTTCTCGCCGCGTCGACCGTTGCTGCCGGGGGTCGCGGCCTCGGCACGCTCGGCACTTTCATACCTGCCGACCTGAAAACCCACTTAGGGCTGTCAGCCATCACAGTCGGAGCGATCTTCACCGTCGTCATGGCTGCGAGCATCGCCGGCCCGCTCGTCGGCGGCTCACTAGCGGACCGCTTCGGGCGGCGGTCCACTCTTGTCATTACCTATATGGCAGGCGCAGCAGCGATCGCCGCTTTCGGCTACTCCAGCGGGTCGATGTTCGTGCTTGTCCCGCTCGGATTGGCGCTCGGCCTGCTCGCCTACACGGAGTCACCGCTGATCCAAGCACTTTTCTCGGATTTGACGTCGAAAGGCGACGCCCGCTCCGCATTCGGCGTGTTCTTCGCTATCGCCTACGGCGTTGGTTCGTTATGGACAGCGCTTCTCGGATGGATCATCGACACAGCCGGCTTCCCGGCGGCTTTCGCGACGATGGCCGGGTCTTTCGTGATCGCCGGGCTGATAATCGCGTTCGGGATCCGCCAGCACGCCTGAGATCCGCAATGCTGCTCACACCGGCGCTTCGAGATCGAGGCGCGGCGAGCGGCGCTGTGGTTGGCGCTCCCACAGCAGTGATAGCAGGTCGTCTCGCTGTGAGCGTCGAAGCGGGTCGTCCCAAAGGTTCACTTGCTGGAGAGGATCGTCAGCGAGGTTGTAAAGCTCCCCCTCGCTGCCGTCGTACAAAGTTCCCGGCAGGTACGCGGTGCAAACCCATTGAGACGTGCTCACCGTACGTAGGTACACGCTGACCCCGTAGAGTTCGCTGTCCCATTCCGTCAGCACCTCCTCCCTTGGGGAGTGTGTCGCAAGGTCGCTTCCATCGTCTAACCCAGGCGTCGCATCCGGGCTGGGTAGCACCCGCCCTTGCATCCATTCGGGTTTGGCGAGGCCGGCTATCGAAGCGATCGTCGGAGCCAGATCCACCAGGCCGACGGGCGACGACACCACCCCTGGCGCATTGCAGGAGACCGGCGCCGGACGCCAGACCAGGGGAAGTCGCATCAGGGAGTCCACGTGGTAGGGGCCTTTGAAGAGCAGCCCGAAGTCGCCCTGGAACTCACCGTGATCTGTCGTGAAAATGACGTCCACCTGATCGCCCCAGCCTCGGGTCTCTATAGCCCCCATGACCCGTCCAATGGCTTCGTCGATCAGCTCGCACTCCACGGCGTTGCGGGCATTAACCTCCCTCACCTGCTCGGCGGTCAAGGTGGCAGGGACCCAGCCGGTCGGCGCTTCGAAGTTGGACACCAAAGTCCCGTCGTACCACATCCTCCAATGGCGCGGTTTGGCGTCGAGGATTGCCTCGCGTTCGGGCGCCGACTGCGGATATCCCGCCGGGAGTGGAACGTCACGCCAGTCAATCCGCCCCAATTCCGTCTGCGGAGGATCCCACGGATGGTGCGGGTCGGGGAAGCTCATCCACGCGAACCAGTCGTCGGAGGCGTCGAGAGATGAAAGCCAGGCGATTGTCCTGTCAGCTACCCAGTCGGTGTGATAGCAGTCGCGTGGAACCGCGTTGAAGTGGACCTGCGGTGCGCCTGTATCACCCCCGCCAGCCGCGTTGACCTGCAGGTCGCCGTCAAGTGCGGAGTAGAACATTGAAGCGAACTCAGGGTGATTTTCCCGAAGCCAACGGGCGTAGTGGAGCGGTCCCGCCGCCCCGTGACTCGCAAGTTCGAGATGCTCGAAGCCGCGATGAGCACCACCTGACGGTACCGTGCCTTTTTGCGCGAGGGCGTTCTCTACGAATCGCATGAAAGGATCGATGAAAGGTTCGAAGTGCGCTTTGCCGATCAGCGCCGTACGGTAGCCGGCGTCGCGAAGCAGAGCGGCGACCGACGGGGCATCTCGGGGCAGCGGCACGCCGTTCATCCAGACGCCATGAGTGCTCGGGTGCTGACCGGTGAGGATCGTCGAGCGTGACGGCATACAAACGACCGACTGGGGAATCGCACGCTCGTAGCGGTACCCTTCTGCGGCCAACGCGTCGATGACCGGGGTACGCCCGAGAGTTCCGCCGTTGGCACCGATCGTGTCGTAGCGTTGCTGATCCGTGGTGACGAGCAGGATCTTGCGGCCCATCAGGCGCTTGGCTCCATTTGATTCCCCTCCAAAACGCTGCAAAGATTCCTGAGTGCCGCCCCGGCTGCGCCGGCGATGACCAGCGCCATCGACGCCGGATCAGCGTCAGCGGAGTACGACACCAGGCTTGTCGAGTCGTCCAAGTCGATTACGTCGATTGTCGAGAGGTGCTCACGCATGAGCGGCGAGGTGATCCGGTACTGGAACCGTCTCTGCAGCGAATCATTTGTCACGATCTGCTCGGGCATAGCGATACCGCCACCCGTTACGATGGTACGCGAAGAGCCTTCGACGGTCGCAGACACGATCCCGTCGAACCATTCGGGTAGCCGGGAAGGATCGCCGACAAGCTCCCACACCCGCTTCGCGGGCAGCGGCAGACGGATCTGCCTTCTCACGCTCGCCCTCATATGGGCCTACCTTTCAGGTCATGACTTGTATGCCGACTCTAACATGGCAACGTCACTGACTAAGTTTCCGAGGGCAAGATTGACGTCGTACACGTGGTAACCCCACGTCGGCCCGAGCGTCGCCTTGACCACTGGGCGGGTGTCCCCGCTCACACGAGTTGCGTTGACCTGGAGCCACGTCGCCCCACCCGAGGTCATGCACGATGCGGTATAGAGGCCTGGGTAGGTCACCCAGGGAACGGCGCCGCCCAGCCGGAAGTAGGGTGAAAGCGGGCCGGAGCCGCCGGTGATGGCAGCGGGGTTGACACATGCGACTTGCTGGCCCGATGACGTCGTCTCCAATGACATAAGGCTTACGCCGGTGCCCGGCCGGCCGAACAACGAGTCCGACGGTGGAGGCGAGCCGAATGTCGAGTACGCGATTGCGCAGCCCGTCACAGTTAGCGAGGTGCAAAGCGGGATGTGCTTGAAGGTCGCGCCCACAGTCGCTCCCGTCGGTACCTGCAGGTTCCCGCCTGCGAGGATCGCGACAACGGTGCGCTTCACCAGAGCGGGGTTGGGGTCGATCTGCTCGGAGATCAGCCTGATGAGCATTGCCGCACCCTGCGAATGGCCTATGAATATGATCGGGCGGCCTGCATTGTCGTGTGCGAGATAGTACCGCCAGTCAGCCAGGAGGCTGTTGTAGGCGACGTCGAGACCGGTTATCCCGGCGCTGAAAAGCCCGGCCGTCGTCACCTGACGGTACATCGGCGCCCAGACTCTGCACACCGTGGAGAAGCGGGATGCCTGCTCCTCGGCTGCGTTGATCTCGGCGGGCTGGATTTTCAGGTCGGCGTTCGATCCGCTTTCGCTGCTCACTGTCGGGTACACGTAGAAGCAGTCGAAGGGGGACGTGACGGCCGCAGCGGCATTACTCTGGGTGGGCGCGCCCGTCGCTGGTACGACCTTCGCGTCGAGGTTGGCAGTGCAGGGGTCCGGCGATACCCCTGGCCTGCACAGCCAGACGGGTTTCGTTGACGCCCCTACGAAGCTCCCAGGTTCGGTGGTGGGCGCGGCAGTGCTCGAAACCGTCGGGCCGGGGCCGCCGGCAGTGGTTGGCGTCGCCGCCTTGGTTGGGTTCGAACTGCACGCGGCCAGCGCTATCGAAATCACTGCTAGCAAGGAGACGAGGGCACGGCGCGGGCGCATTCTCCGAAGCTATCAGCGCCGCTCAGTTCCGACGGTGGTCATCTCCTGGCGGCGGTGAACGCTGCAAGCAGCAGACTCCGGGGCGGTCAGCTCCAGTCGTGGTGGTGGTTGTGGCGGCGGTGGCGAGATCCACGCAGGACCAGCAGGGCGACGACTATGAGTGGCCAAGGCACGAACAGGAACTGCATCCCGAACATAGTGTGGACCGCTCCGAGCACCCACACAGCGAGAAGCGCCAGAAAAGCGACCCTGAGCATCGGGTGGCGATGACGGGGAGGCCGAGAAGTTTGCACAGGAAGTGCCGACGAGGGCGGCGGCACGTCGAGACTCGGCAGGTCCGCCAAGAGCGGACCCAGGTCGTCCCGGGTCTTCGCTGCAGCTGCTGCGCTTGCTCGCTCCTGGAATTCCACCTCGTCCAGCCGGCCGTCTGCGTAATGGCGGCACAGAAGGTTCGTCACCTCCGCTCGCTCGACGTCCGACACCCGCATGGAGCCGGGAGCAACCGCGCTCACGACATCCTCCAGGAACCGACGAGGTGGTCGGCTACGCCGGCCGCGACGCCGGCGATGATCCGGTTGTCTTCTCGCCGTCGCAGCGAGCGCTGCCCTGCGGGAGGATTTGGAGCAGGTGAAGTGGTCATGTATCCATCATGGGGCTGGAAACGTCGGCGCGCTATCGGGAATGACCCTGAGGAACCACTCAGGGTGATTCCCTATGGCAGTTCCAAGCTTGGGGCGCGATCATCGTTGCATCCGTCTCCCTCCGTCGCCCCCGTCTCGACCATTCGCTCCCCCGCCATGGGTTCGTCGGCACCGGCGCGGACGCGGACCCCTTCGCCGGAGAAACGACGACCGCTTCCTCGGCGGCATAGCCGGCGCTATCGCAGCGGCCACCGGATTCGAGATAACGATCGTGCGGGTCGGTTTGGTCATCTTCGGATTGGCGAGCGGGGTCGGAGTCGCCGCCTACGTGGTGGCGTGGGTACTCGTGCCGGCGCTCGACGAGGACCGAAGCATCGCCTCGAGGGCCTTGGCCGACGGGCGTGCACTCGTGACAGTGATCGCCTTCGCTCCGCCTCTCGTCATCGCTCTCCTCCTTGCGTCGGCTCTCCAAGCTCCATGGGCCGGCGGACTCGCATGGCCCGTCTTCATGAGCGCAGCAGGGCTCGTGCTCGTTTGGCGCGACGGCACAGACGTCGATCGGTCCCACCTGCGCCAAGCTGTCGGCCCGCTCGTGCAGATCGGCTCTTCGGGGCGAGGGTCGTGGCGAATTCTGGTGGGTCGCCTCGTCGCTGCGGCCGTCATGTCACTCGTCGGCCTCTTGGCGTTGACCCAAAGTCGTCGAGGCGCGGTCGTGGCACCCCTGGCGGGCGTCGCGCTTCTCCTCGCTGCGATCGTTATCGTATTCGGTCCGTGGTGGCTGCGCGCCGGGCGCGACCTGGTCCTCGAACGACAAGCACGCCTTCGAGCCGAGGAACGTGCTGACCTCGCGGCCCGGGTCCACGATTCGGTGCTCCAGACTCTCGCGCTCATCCAGCGCCATGCCGCCGATCCAGCTCGAGTCACTCAACTCGCCCGCAACCAGGAGCGCGAGCTGCGCTCGTGGCTGTGGGAGGGCCAGCGCCCCGGCTCGTTCGGCGGGACAGGCGAGGCGACCGTGACCTCGGGAATCGCCCGCATACAGTCCGACGTGGAAGCCGCCCACGAAGTCCGCGTCGAAGCAGTCGTGGTCGGCGACGCAGCTCTCACCGAGCCCCTCGAGGCTCTACTGGCCGCCGGTAGGGAAGCTACCGTCAACGCCGCGAAATGGTCAGGTGCAGACGTCGTGTCGATCTTCGCCGAGGTCGAGCAGGACTGCGTGACCTTGTATGTCCGCGACCGGGGCCGCGGATTCGACCGCGGCGAAGTCGGCTCCGACAGACGGGGACTAGCCGAATCTATAGAGGGTCGAATGTCGCGCGCCGGGGGCAGCGCCATGGTGCGAAGTGAAGTCGGAGGCGGCACCGAGGTGGCGCTGCGGCTTCCCCTCCCCGAGCGTCGAAAGTGAGCGCCACGGCGGACGTCGACCGACCGACGGTCCTGCTCGTAGACGACCACCATCTGTTTCGCTCCGGTGTACGCGCTGAGCTCGGTGACGCAGTAGAGGTCGTCGGCGAAGCCGACGATGTCGGACCCGCCGTAGAACTCATTATCGAGCGACGTCCCGACGTGGTTTTGCTTGACGTCCATCTCCCTTCGGGTGGCGGTCAGAACGTGGTATCCCAGGTCGCGGCGCTCGACGCGAGTGCTCCTTACCCCAGGAGCGTCGTCCGATTCTTGGCCCTGTCAGTCTCCGACGCTCCAGAAGACGTGATAGCAGTCATCCGGGCCGGCGCTAGGGGCTATGTGACTAAGGCCATCTCCGGGCCGGAGTTGGTGGAGGCAGTACGGCGAGTTGCAAGCGGCGACGCTGTGTTCTCGCCCCGACTCGCCGGCTTCGTCCTCGACGCGTTCGCCTCGAGCCAAGGAGCGCAATCAACTCCACCGACAGACCCCGAGCTAGAGCAACTGACCACACGCGAACGGGACGTACTACGCCTGATCGCCCGTGGATACACCTACAAGGAGGTTGCGGTCGAACTTGCTATCGCCTCGAAGACAGTCGAAAGCCATGTCTCCGCCGTCCTGCGCAAGCTGCAGCTCTCCACCCGCCACCAGCTGGCCCACTGGGCCAGCGAGCGCCGAATCGTCTGACGGTTGGAATTCTCAAATTCTCGCTCGGCCGGCAGCTATGCGGCGCGCAGACTCAGCCGGCTGATCTCGGCGCTTAGAAGACATGAAAAATCTCCGATCGCTGCGGAACGGCCGTGGGGCTTCAGGTCATCGAGCAACGGATCGTCGTCATTCCACTGGCGCACGGGCCGGGAACGTGACAACCACGAGTCATAGGGTGTCGCCGTGAACGTCCGGGCGGTTTTCTCGCACCTTGTCGACAGGCGCTGCAGAGTTTCGAAAGCAGCCTGAAGCTCCCTGAACGCCTCCGCACTTCCTTCCGGAGCGTCGGGGTGCGTCGAGCGGGCGCGACGGAAAAAGGCTCGCTTGACTTCGCTGTAGAGGGCGCCCTCGGTCACGCCGAGCACGTCCCACGGGGTCCGACCCGCTTGCTGCATCGCACATCCTTGTGTTGTTGTTTGGCATCCATGCCAGGAGCGGGTCCTTCCGCTCGACGGAATCTTCGACCGCCAAGCACATTTCTTGAGGAAAATCGGGTAAGGCGAACTTTCCTTCCCCAAGTCCCCGGTGGGGCACCGGCTTCAGTACGGCCGGGTGCCGGTGTAAACAGCGCTGGGCCGTACCAGAGAGAGTAGTTCGACTCCTCCGCATACTGCGCCAGCGAGCACTCGCCCAAGCCCATCCGCCCGCTAGCCGCGGCAGGGGTCCGCCGTGGTGATCCGGTCAGCCTGGTAATCAAAGCGGATCTAGGGATTGGTGTCGCCGCGGGTGGCGATGCGTGGTCCTTTGCCGACGCCGGAGCTAGCCCGGCGACGCCACTGCTGTCGGCAGTCGCCTCGGCCGAGACCTCGCTTCACCCCCGATGGGTGTTGTGGTCGGGCGATACCTCGCTGATCCTCACCCGGTGCGGAATCCGGGTGGGACTTGCCTGGGACCTCGCCGCGGTTCATCGCCTTCTATTCGGCGGTTGGCGCGCGGACCCGGGCCTGGTGTGGGCTGCAGCGCATGGTCTCCCCCTCCACGAAATACCTTCGGCCGGACCCGTTGACCTGTTCGACTCGCTGGACAACATGGGAGGCGACCCTGTGCAGCCCGTCCGGCCGGACGGTTACCTGCGCGCCGACTGGGCGACGGGCGCCTGGGGAGACAACGTGGAGAACCTCAGAAGTTGGGCGGCGCTCGGAGTGGACGTCGCAGCCCGCCAGTCGGCCCTTCTTGCTGGTATCACCGACCGGCCGGCAGCTACTGCCACTGCGAGAGCGGAGTCCGGTGCCGAGCTTCTCTGCGCGGAGATGACCATAGACGGTCTACCGATGGATCGGGCAACCGCTGCATCGATCATCGCCGGATTCGTCGGCCCCCGGCCTCTGAACGACACGGAAGCGGACATGCTGCGCTCGGAGCGCGACGCCGACGTCCTCCGCCATGTCGCCGCTGGCGTCGAAGTCGACCTGCGCTCCAACGCCCAGGTCAAAGTACTGCTCGGCCGGCTCGGCATCGACGTCGCCGACACCCGCGCCCACCACCTTCGCGAAGTCGCGGACCGCCACCCGATCGTGGGAGCCCTTCTCGCCTGGCGCAAAGCGGAGCGAATAGCCACCACCTACGGGTACCGCTGGCTCGACGATCATCTCGGAGCCGACGGCCGCCTCCGAGGTGAGTGGTCCGTCGCCGACGGCGCTGCGGGAAGGATGACCGCCTCAGCCGGCCTGCACAGCATGCCAGCGGAGTTGCGGCCCGCCGTCGCGGCAGAGACCGGAATGACGTTCGTACGAGCTGACCTAGGCCAGATCGAACCCCGGGTCCTAGC
>JAJZDJ010000285.1 GCA_021828685.1 Actinomycetes bacterium
CGGTGTCGATGCTGCGGCCGGGCATGGCCTTGAGGGCAGCGAGATCGGCGGCGGGCTGAGCGAGACCGGCCTGCTTTCGTAGCCGGCCGAGCTTGCTGTTGCGTCGACGCTCGTATTCCCAGTCGACAGCCATCTTGACCATTTCCGGTCCGGACAGGGCCCCGATAATTGCGGTCTGCTCCGCGAGGTTCTCGAAGTACTCGGCCATCCCCGTTAGACGCATGGCTTTGAGCCTGGAGAGAGTCTCGATGTCGATCATGGCCGCCCCCCGTCCCCGCTGTAGTAGCTCGAAGGGCGGACGAACCCTGCGTCGCCGAGCGACGCAGGCGGCGGGGGATCGCCGGGATGGCACGCGGACCAAAGTTTCTTGATCAGCGTGTAAGACGGCGACGGTGTCGCGGCGAGCGCACGCCCGCAGGCGTCCTCGAGCCGGCCTATCCCGCCGGGCTTCTTGGCCAGCGACATGACACCAAGGCAGGACCGGTAGGACTGCTCGACGATCTTGCGGGAAGCGAGGATCGCCCCGATCGCCGCCAGCGTGTTCGGTCCGATCGTCTCAGCCCAGGTCTCGAAGCGTTGCGGTGTCCAATCGGCGAGATGGCGACGGTGACCTTCGGGCATATGTACGGCGACGGTCGAATACCTTCCGCGGACGCCGACCATCCGGGCGTGACAAGCGACGCGTTCGCCGCCGTCGAAGACCTCAACCTGGGCCGAGGTGACCCGCACGTCCAGGCTCTGGCCGAGCAGCCTTGCGGGCACCGAATAGAAGTTCCTGTCGATCTGAAGGTGGTAGTTCGGGGCGACCTTGCCTTTTCGCAGATCGGCCAGCTCGAAACGGACCGGCGGCAGCGGGTGAAGCAGCGGGCGCTCGTCTCGCTCGAAGACGATCCGTCGGGAGTCCTCCCGCTTTTGGAACGGCCGCGCGTTGATCTCGTCGACCAGGTCGAAGATCGCCTCGTTCAACTCTGCGAGACCCACGAAATGCCGGTCACGCAGGACGGCGGCGATGTGGTTGGCGACGAAGCGGACGCTTCCTTCCGCGACCGGTTTGTCCCTCTAATCCAGAATTCGTGATTACAGGGATAATCACGAGGATTCTGTTATCCCGAGGACGCGGGGTTGGGGCAGTGTTGTGGCGGGTCGAGCGACCATTCCTCGGGATAATTATTTGAGTCCGGCGAGTTGGAGGATCAGGTCGTCGTCTCCTTTCCAGATTGGGGCGGGGTCGAGCGTGGGTCTGCCTGCTTTCTGGATCGCTTCGCGGACCATCTGATTATCCGCGGAGGCGTAGATGCTGGTGGTGGCGATGTTTGCGTGGCCGAGGAATTCTTTGATGTGGGGTAGCGGGACGCCGGCTCGCAGCATCTGCATCGCCCGGGCACGTCGGAACTGGTGGGCGTGGATGTGGCCGGGGACTTCCGGGCAGGCGTGTCGGGCGACGGCGGCGTGTTTGTTGAGCAGGTAGGTGACGTTGTCTTGGCTCATCGGGTGCCGCTGCCCTGCCAGGGTGGTGTAGAACACTACGTCGTCGCCGTGTCGTCGCTCAGGGTGGAACACGTCGAGGTAACGGTCGAGATGGCGGCCGGTCTTGTCCATGATCGGGACGATCCGGGTTTTGCGGCCTTTGCCGGTCAGGGTCAGCCGGCCACGGCCGGGTGTGGTGTCGACGTCCGCGACGGTCAGGTCGAGGAGCTCTTGAACACGGGCTGCGGTGTCGAAGAGGAGCAGGATCATCACGGTGTCCCTGATGTCACGGTTGGTGTTTTGTCCCGGCGCACCGATCAACGCGGGACCACGCCGCCATCGCCGAAGGTGTCGAGCTGGTCAGCACCGCTTTAGCCACCGGCCCCCTCGGCGCCTATCAACGCCAGGCTGCCATCGCTGCCATGCACGACGAAGCGGCCCGAGCCGACGACACCGACTGGCCGCAGATCCTCGCCCTCTACGAGACCCTCGAGCGCATCGAACCAAACCCCATGGCCACGGTGAACCGGGGGGTGGCCGACGCCATGGTCCACGGCCCGACGTCGGGCCTCGAGCTTTTGGCCACCGTCGAAAGCGACGACCGGGTCTCAGACCATCACCTGCTCCACGCGGTGCGAGGCCACCTCCTGCACATGGCCGGCGACCACGAGCCCGCCGCGTCGGCGTTCGAGAACGCCGCCCGGCGAACCGCCAGCATCCCCGAGAAGCGCTACCTAAACGAGCGTGCCCACGTACTCAGAACAACGTCGACCACAAACACACTGGCTCCGCACCAAACGACCCGACGCAGCGCCCGCTGATCCATCGGGCTACGGGACGTGGCGCCGAGGTCCAGCGTCCGGACAGTGTCCGGACGCTGTAGAATCCAGGATATGAGCAAGGTCGTCCACCCCTCGAAGCGCCACCGCCTGGAGATGCGCGTGAGCCCAGACCAGGAAGCCCTCATCCGCCACGCCGCAGAACTCGAGGGCACGACGGTGACCAGCTTCGTGCTCGACACGGTGACCAACCGGGCCAGCAGCGTGATCGAAGCCCACCGGGACATCGTGCTCTCAAACGACGCCTTCGACCGCTTCCTGGCCGAGCTGGACAAGCCGCAGATCCCGGTTCCCGAGCTGGTTGAGCTGTTTCGCAGCCACCCGAAGCTGCCTGAGGGGTGACCAGTCGTCGCCTTGAGCGGCTCAGTCCCCACCATCACCTCGGCGACTTCCACTCCGGCAACGAGCCCCTCGACCGTTGGTTGCAAACCCACGCCCTTGCCTCGCAGCAGATGGACGTTGCCCGCACTTTTGTGCTCGTCGACGCCGAACGTGTCGCCGGGTACTTCAGCCTCACGATGGGCTCCGTGCAGCGCGCCGAGGCACCTCAGTCGCTCGTCCGGGGCTTGCCGGGATACCCGGTCGGCATGGTCCTGCTCGCCCGGCTGGCCGTCGACAGTTCAGCCCAAGGTCAGGGGCTCGGAGCGCTACTGCTCGCCGAGGCGCTGCGCAAGGCGGTCACTGCTGGCGAAGCAGCCGCCGCCCGACTCGTCGTGGTGGACGCTATCGACGAGGCCGCCGCCCGTTTCTACGCCCGTCACGGCTTCGTCGC
>JAJZDJ010000052.1 GCA_021828685.1 Actinomycetes bacterium
TGGCATCGGCTAGTTGCTATCCAGGAATGCCCAACGACAGCAACTACTACTTTACAGGTTGGAACTCCCCCCAAGTCGTGTATGGGGAGGCCACTGCTAATAGTTCGAACATCTACAACTATCCCAGTCCCTACGTGTATCCCGGCAGTGGCGATTTCTCGTGGGTGATGTTGAATGGCACTGTCGGAACGGAATATGCCCAGGTGGGGTGGGTCCAGGATCCGGGCCGAAACACATTCACAGAATGGAACACACACGGGGTCATCGGCGATAACTTCAGCATCACTCCACAGACCCCTGGTACCACGTCGTGGTACGAGGTAGACACCCTAGGCGGCCAGATTTCAACCGACTATTGCTTCTTTGTCAATGGAAACGAAGTCGGTGGGTGTAGCGGCTACATCGGTTGGTATGCATCCTACGGTGAGGATAACAGCGAGATACACACAGCCGCTGACCAGATGCCGGGGGGCATTTATCAACCTGAGGTCTGGAACAACGCCTTCCTGTTCAATAACAATGTTCAGCAGAACTTCAACGGCTCACTGGTTAATTACAACCCAGCCTGGTTCAATGCCGTGGTTTATTCTCAAACGATGGCCCAAGCTGGCGACGCTTACTGCAGCAGTTAGGAGTCGAGATGCGTCCGAGGAACACTGGCGTTTTGCTGATCGCAGGGGTTTGCACCATAGGAATAGTCATCAGCCTTGACCATTCCTCCCCAGCCCGAGAGGTAGCGACTGGGAGTGGCAGTATAGCTGCGATAGGCGTCGGTCCCATCACTGCAGCCGAGTTCGAGGCCAGAGGGCTATACATCGGTCCTCCTGGCCAACTTCCGTCGGCTGCTGCCGGCGCCCCTAAGCTGAGCCCCCAAACTACGGCGCTTGTAGGATCGACACCGACTGGACCGACAACCACCATTTTGAGTGGAGAGCAGCAAGCCGTCATTGGCGATCCAGCTTCGGGATCCGTATCCATTTCCAGTGCCCAGGCCCTCGCCGTAGCAAAGGCAAACCTGGGCGGATTCGTAGGCACTCCAACCTTCGGTACTGCCGTCCCTGTCCAATATGACGACGCTCCTGCCGGAGTAGTCGCAACAGCGTGGGCAATACCAGTTTCCGGGCTGGTGCAGCTTTCCTATGGGGCTGTGCCGACATCCACCACTCCGGGAGAGACGATCCCTGCGCCTCACCCAGTCGTTGAGGACGCAGTCGTGTTTGTCGACGCAATCACTGGCAGGTTCATCTCCGAGGAGGGCTTCGGAAGACGCGCCTGAATGTTACGTCTCTCAGATCGACTGCCGCTGGGCCGCTACAGACCGCCGACGGGAAGAGTCGAGCGCCTCAAGGCTCTCGTGAGCCATCGTGAGGTGATCGAAGCCCTGGAAGCTGCCGGTCACCATGCTATCGAAGTCGACTGACCTCCGTAGCGAACCTCCCATAGGCACAGGCCGTGCGGAGGCGCCAAGTTGCCTGCGGCGGATCGTGAGCGAGCGCGAAGGATCGACGTCATCTGCCCCGCCTTTTTCCGTCCCAATCCGACGTCCACCAGGGTGCCCACGATCGAGCGGACCATCTGGTGGCAGAACGACGACGCTTCGATGTCGAAGCGGAGGCGCCCGGCTCCCCCGTCGACCCAGGAGGCGTCGGTAACGACCCTCACCGTAGAAGCGTTCGGGTCCGGGGGTCGCCGGCAGAACGACGCGAAGTCGTGCTCACCTATCAGGGCATCCGCTGCGAGTCTCATAGAAGACACGTCGAGGCGACCAGGCACGTGCCACGACGTGGACGACGCAAAGGGGTCGGGCTGGGCCGTGTTGAGGATGCTGTATCGATAGAGCCGGGAGGTAGCGGACCGTCTCGCGTCAAACGAGGGGTCGCCGAGCGCCACGGAACGAACGACGATGGCCGGGCGCAGAGAGCGATTGACTGCACGCTGGAGCGCCTCGGGCGAAGCGTCGTCGCGGGCTTCGAACGACACGACCTGGCCCCACGCGTGCACGCCCGCGTCGGTACGCCCGGCGCAGGTGAGATCGACAGTGTGGCGAAGATAGCGCTCGAGCACCCCCGACAGGGCGCCCCCGACGGTGAGCACTCCTGGCTGCGCGGCGAAGCCGTGGAAGCCGGTCCCGTCGTAGGCGACGAGCATCCTCAGTCGCCTCGTGGGGCGCAGGGTCACGGCAGTCGCGGCCAGCGGAACCGACTGCTCCGAGAACAATGTCAGGGCAAGCCCCTGTGGCAATGCGGCCCGATGAAGTCGGGACTAGACGAACTCGATGCGCGCCATCGGCGCGTTGTCACCGTGGCGGGGGCCCAGCTTGAGGATCCGGGTGTATCCGCCGGCACGCTCGGCGTAGCGCGGACCGATCTCGGAGAACAACTTGTGAGCCATGTCCTTGTCCCGGATCAGCGCGACGACCTGCCTCTGCAGGTGGACCGCCCTCTCCTCGTTTGCGGACGCCTTCTTCGCCTTGGTCACGCACTTCTCGACGACCGGCCGCAGGTATTTGGCTTTCGCCTCGGTGGTGACGATCGCCTCCGCCGCGATCAGCGAAGCCACCATGTTGGCGATCATCGCCTTCTGGTGCTCGGCGTCGCCGCCGAAGCGGCGTCCCTTCTTCGGGCGTCCGGGCAGCGAGCTCATCGCATTCCTCCGTCGTGGACGCCGGGCTGCAGGGCTAGTCCGCGTTCGTCGAGCTTCGCAAGGACCTCGTCGAGGGACTTCTGCCCGAAGTTCGTTATAGCGAGAAGGTCCTCCTCGCTTCGCAGTATCAGCTCGCCGACCGTGTTGATCTGAGCGCGCTTCAAACAGTTGCGGGGCCGCTCCGAGAGGTCCAAGTCCTCGATCGGGAGGTCCATGTCAGGCGATCCGCCGGTTACCACCCCGACGTCGCCGAGCTCGAGGCCGCGGGGGCGCTCGCTCATTTCCGCGACGATCGACACGAGGGACCGTAGGGTGTCGCCCGCCGAGGCCAAAGCCTCGCGTGGGCTTATCGACCCGTCGGTCGTTATGTCGAGGACGAGCCGGTCGTAGTTGGCCGACTGCTCGACCCGGGTGGGCTCGACACTGAAGGCGGCAACCCGGACCGGGGAGAAAATCGAGTCGATCGGAATGACGCCGATCACCGCGGAGCGCTTGTTGCGCTCTGCGGACACGTAGCCGGTTCCGCGCTCGACCGTGAGCTCGAACGCGAGGCGACCGTGCGCAGCGACGTTTGCGATGACTAGCTCGGGGTTGCGGATCTCGACATCGGCGCTGAGTGGGATGTCCCCAGCTGTAACCGTCGCCGGTCCGGCTACGTCTAGGCGTAGCGTGACGGGATCGTCGCTTTGGACGTCGAGCACGACGTCCTTCAAGTTCAAGATGATCTCGGTGACGTCCTCTTTGACGCCGGGCACCGTCGTGAACTCGTGAAGGGCCTCGTCGAAGCGCACCTCGGTGATCGCTGCACCGGGAATCGACGAGAGAAGCGTACGGCGCAGAGCGACGCCGAGCGTGTAGCCGAAGCCCGGCTCGAGGGGGCCGATGGCAAAGCTCTGCCGGTTGGCTGCCTCTTCTCCGAGAGCCTCGACTGACGGGCGTTGGATGATGAGCATCTGGATTCCTATTTTGAGTAGAGCTCGACGATCAGCGACTCGCGAACGGGTACGTCTATGTGCTCGCGCATCGGTTGATCCAAGACGGTGACTTCGAAACCCTCGCCGCCCGTTTGGAGCCACGGGGGTAGGGAACGGCCGAGGGTATCCATGTTGTGACGCACGACGATCATGTCCCGGGACTTGCCTTTGATCGACACCACGTCACCCTTGCGAACCCGGTATGACGGGATGGTGACCCGCTTACCGTTGACGAGCACGTGGCCGTGGCGCACGAACTGGCGCGACTGCGACCTGCTGGAGCCCCACCCGCCCCTGAAAGTCACGTTGTCGAGACGCAACTCGAGCATCCGAAGCAGGTTCTCGCCGGTGATCCCCTGCTGGCGGTTCGCTTCCTCGTAGAGGTTATGGAACTGCTTCTCCAAGACGCCGTAGATGCGGCGCGCCTTCTGCTTCTCGCGCAGCTGCGTCAGGTACTCGGATCCCTGGCGCATGCGGTCCCGGCCGTGCTCGCCGGGCGGGTACGGCCGGCGCTCGATCGGACACTTCATCGTGTCGCACTTGGGGCCCTTCAGGTACAGCTTCATCTTCTCGCGCCGGCACAACCGGCATGTGGGACCTATGTAGCGGGCCATCGCTATACCCTCCGACGCTTCTTGGGACGGCAACCGTTGTGCGGGACCGGCGTCACGTCCTTGATCCCCGCCACCTCGATCCCTGCGGTCATGATTGAACGGATTGCAGTCTCCCGGCCAGAGCCAGGGCCCTTGACGAGAACCTCGACCTTGCGGACTCCGTGTTCCATGGCGCGCTTTGCACACGCCTCGGCCGCCATCTGCGCAGCGAAGGGAGTGGATTTGCGCGAGCCTTTGAACCCGACGTTGCCGGCGGACGCCCAGGCTAGGACGTTGCCCTCCGGGTCGCTTATCGAGACGATCGTGTTGTTGAACGAGCTTTTGATGTGCGCCACGCCGTAGGTGACGTTCTTGCGTTCGCGGCGACGGGGGCGGCGTCCGCCCGGCTTCGGCTTTGCCATCAGTTACAAACCATCAGTGCTTGCGTACCTTCTTCTTTCCGGCGACTGTCTTCTTCGGGCCTTTACGGGTGCGGGCGTTGGTGTGGGTCCGCTGGCCGTGGACCGGCAAGCCACGGCGGTGCCTGATCCCCTGGTACGAACCGATCTCCATCTTGCGCTTGATGTCCTGCGAGATGTCACGACGCAGATCGCCTTCCACCTTCAGGTTCGCGTCGATCCAGTTACGAAGGCGGGTGACCTCCTCGTCCGTCAGGTCACGAACCCTCGTCGCGGGGTCTATCTCAGTCCCCTCGCAGACCTGCGTGGCGATCGTGTCGCCTATCCCGAAAATGTAGGTGAGGGATATGCCGAGCCGCTTCTCGCGGGGGATGTCTACTCCAGCTATACGCGCCATCCGCTCAGCCCTGACGCTGCTTGTGGCGCGGGTTCGTGCAGATCACCATCACCCGGCCGTGCCGGCGGATGACTTTGCAGTGCTCACATATGGCTTTCACACTTGGACGTACTTTCACCGTGGCTCCATCGATAGGGGCAGGCCCGCGCGTGGGCGCGCATGGCCGGAGGAATAGTCTACTACGTGCTGGCACCGTGGTCTAGACGGCTTCTCGCTTGCGCCGGTCGATCTCGTCGACGATCCTGTCCGTCACGTCGTCGAGATCTCCGGATCCGTCGATCGTGGCAAGCAGCTTCCGTTGCGTGTACCACGACACGAGGGGGGCAGTCTCGCGTTCGTAGAGCTCCAGGCGTCGCTTGATTGCCGCCTCGGTGTCGTCGTCGCGTTGTACGACGTCGCCGCCGCACACGTCGCAGATCCTCGGGACCTTCGGGAGTTTGTCGGGGACGCTGTAATTCGCCCCGCACGACGAGCACACCCGCCGTGACGCCAGGCGGGTGAGGACTGCGTCGGTAGGCACGTCCAAGTTGAGGACGACGTCGAGCGAGAAAGGGGCGAGGATTGTCTCCAGTGCCTCCGCCTGGCCGACCGTCCGCGGGAAACCGTCGAGGACGAAGCCGCGATGCGAAGCGTCGGGGTGGGTGAGCCGTTCCTTCACCACGCCGATGACCACCTCGTCGGGGACGAGCTCCCCCGCGTCCAGGTAGCTTTTCGCGATCACACCGAACTCCGATCCCGAGCGGATCGCTGCCCGAAAGGTGTCTCCCGTGGCGACGTGGGGCACCACGTAGTGCCGTGACAGACGGACCGCCTGGGTTCCTTTCCCCGCACCCTGCTTGCCGAGAACGACGAGCCGCGCCCCTGGGTGGATTGGACGCGCACCGATCAGGTCGGAGGGCACGGCACTAGCTGAGAAAGCCCTCGTAGTTACGCAGCATAAGTTGGCTGTCGACCTGCTTCATCGTCTCGAGGGCCACGCCAACGGCTATCAGCAGGCTCGTGCCTGCGAACGGGTAGTTCTGGATGTTCCATACGGCGAGCATGATCGACGGGATCAGGGCGATCGCTGCCAGCCAGAGGGCCCCCGGCAGGGTGATCCTGCTCAGGATCTGCTGGAGATGACGCTCGGTGTGGGGCCCGGGCCGGATACCGGGAATGTAGCCGCCCTGCTTGCGGATCACGTCGGCCTGCTGCGCAGGGTCGAAGGTCACCGCGGCGTAGAAATAGGCGAACAGCAGGATCATCACGCCGTAGAGGACGATGTAGACCATGTTGTTCGGCTGGGCGAGGTTGGTCGAAATCCAGTCCTGGACGCTCTTCCAAAAGCCGTGGGTCGGAAGGACGTTCGAGATGAGTATCGGGAAATAAAGCACCGAGCTGGCGAAGATGATCGGCACGACACCGCCCGTGTTGACCTTCATCGGGATGTAGGTGTTCTGTCCGCCGTACATGCGCCGTCCGACAACCCTTTTGGCAAAAGTTACCGGGATCCGCCGCTGGCCCTGCTCCACGAAGACGATCCCTACGAGCAGCACCAGGGACAAGGCCACCACGACACCGAACTTGAGCCATCCCGCCTCTGCCTGGATGGCGGCACCGCCGGCGGGCATGGTGGCCACGACGTTCGCGAATATCAGTACCGACATTCCCTGGCCTACCCCGCGCTGGGTGATCAACTCGGCGAGCCACATGACGACGACCGTTCCCGCCGTCATGGTGAGCACGAGGAGGAGCACCCTCGGAATAGTGAAGTTGGGGATCAGGTCGACGTTGAGGCCCGACCCGTTGCCGAGAAGGCCGCCGCCGCCGTTGTGGAACACGTAGGCGAGTCCCGTCGACTGCATGACCGCCAAGGCGATCGTCAAGTAACGGGTTACCTGGGTGAGCTTCTTCTGGCCTACAGCTCCCTCGTCGCGCCACTGCTCGAACTTGGGAATGACTACCACCATCAGCTGGATGATGATCGACGCCGTGATATAAGGCATGATCCCGAGCCCGAAGACGGCCATCTTGGTCAACGCCCCGCCGGAAAACAACGCCAAGAAGCCGACGACGCCCGCGTGGCTCGACGCTGACTCCAATGACTGCACCTGGCTCCACTGGATTCCAGGCGACGGGATGTTCGCTCCGAAGGCGTACACGGCGATGACGAACACCGTGAAGAGCACCTTGTTGCGCAGGTCGGGGACCCTGAACATGTTCGCCAGGTTGCTGAACGTGCCTCGCATCAAGTCCTCCCTCCCCGGGACTTCCCCGGGAACCGATCCAGGGTAGCTCGCGCCGCCCCGTTTCGGCCATCGATCACCATGGTGGTGAGCTCAGCGATTTGTGAGCGCGTTGCCTCGCGCCGGGGGACGGCCGTGCCCGAACGGCGGCGCGATAACCGTAACGCTGCCCCCTGCCTGCTCGATCGCCGCGCGCGCCGACTGCGAGAAAGCATGCGCCGACACCGCAAGCGGGCGGCTGAGCTCTCCCCTGCCCAGCACCTTGACGAGGCCGTGCTTGTGCACGAGCCCACGGTCGCGCAGCGTCTCGGGGCTTACCTCGTCACCTTCGAATGACTCCAAGGTGTCGAGGTTGATGGCGTTGTAGCTGACCCTGAAAGGGTTCTTGAATCCCTTCAGCTTCGGGATCCGCTGCTTCAGAGGGAGCTGGCCACCCTCGAAGCCGGGCTTGACCTGGCCTCTCGCGCCCTGGCCCTTCGTGCCTCGACCGGCGGTCTTGCCGCCTTTGCCGGCGATGCCGCGTCCGACACGGCGGCGTTCGCGCGACGAGCCGGCTGCCGGCTTTAGATCATGGATCTGCATCAGGACTGCTTCTCCTCTTCGACCGCCACCAGGTGCGGGACCCTTGCGATCATGCCCCGGATCTCCGGCCGGTCGGCCAGCGTGTTGGACGTCCCGATCCCGTGCAAGCCGAGAGCGCGCAGCGTGCCACGGTGCTTGGGCTTGGTTCCGATCGAGGACTTGACTTGAGTGACTACGAGGCTAGGCACACTAGGCACGCTCAGGCCACCTCCTGGGGCACGAACGGGCCACGCTTGGTTTCCTGGTAGGCGCGCCAGAGGCCACCCGGAACCATTTCCTCCGGGGACAGGCCCCGCAGAGCCGCAACCTCGTCCGGCCTCTTCAAGGCTTTGAGGCCGGCGACCGTCGCCTGTGCGACGTTGATGCTGTTCGACGAGCCGAGCGACTTCGCCAGGATGTCGTGGATCCCGGCCATCTCGAGGATCGCGCGGGCCGCGCCCCCCGCGATAACGCCGGTACCGGGCGCCGCAGGCTTTAGCAGGACCCGCCCTGCGCCGGCCTCCCCGAGGATGGGGTGGGTGATGGTTGAACCGGCCAAGGGAACGGTGAAGAGGTTCTTCTTCGCTTCCTCGATCCCTTTCTGTACCGCCAGACCAGCCTCCTTGGCCTTGCCGTAGCCGAGGCCGACACTCCCCCGCCCGTCGCCGATGACCATCAGCGCCGCAAACGAGAATCGGCGGCCGCCTTTGACGACCTTGGCTACCCGGTTCACCTTGATGGTCCGGTCTTCGTAGAGCTGCTCGGCCATATTCTCAGAACTCCAGTCCGGCCTCGCGGGCCGCGTCTGCTAGGGCGGCCACCCGGCCGTGATATTGAAAGCCGCCCCGGTCAAAGACGACGCTGGTCACGCCAGCGGCCTTCGCCCGTTCGGCGACGAGGCGCCCGACGCTGGTCGCTGCAGCCTGATTGGAGGTAGCAGCGGCGCTCCGAAGCGCCGCCTCGACCGTGGAGGCAGAAGCCAGAGTACGACCGGCGCGGTCGTCGATGACCTGAGCCGAGATGTGCTTGTTGGACCGAAAGACAGCCAGGCGGGGTCGCTCTTGGGTCCCTGCGACCTTCTTGCGCACACGGAAATGTCGCCGTGCCCGGGCGATCTGCTTGTCTTTTGTTGAATAACTCATCTACTTCGCCGCCTTCCCGGCTTTCCTCACTACCCGCTCACCTTCGTAGCGGACCCCTTTGCCTTTGTAGGGCTCAGGCTTGCGGATCTTACGAATGTTCGCGGCTACCTGGCCGACAAGCTCCTTGTCGATGCCTTTGACCGAGATCCTGGTGGGCTGGGGAACCTCGAAGGTGATCCCGGCCGGCGCGTCGACGACGACCGGATGGCTGAAACCGAGTGCGAGCTCGATCTGCTCGGGGCCTTTGGGGATCGCCCGATAGCCGACGCCGACGATGTCGAGGTTCTTGGCGTAGCCCGACGTCACACCGGTGACCATGTTTGCCACCAGGCTGCGGGTCAGCCCGTGCAGCGCACGGTTCTGGCGTTCGTCGTTGGGACGTTCGACTAGCAGCGTCGAGCCGTCCTGGCGCACGATGATCTCACCGGGAAGCTGGCGCGTCAAGGTGCCGTTCGGGCCCTTGACCGTCACGGTTCTCTCCTCGACTGCCACTTCGACCCCGGGGGGTACAGATATGGGGGAGCGTCCAATACGCGACATGGAATCCTTTCCTTGCTTTCGCTACCAGACGTAGCAGAGGATCTCGCCGCCGACCCGGCGCCTTCGCGCCTCACGGTCGGTCATGAGACCCTGGCTTGTGGACAGGACTGCAACTCCGAGCCCTCCGAGGACCCTCGGAAGCTTGTCGGCGGCCGTATAGACGCGAAGTCCCGGCTTGGAGATGCGCCGGACACCAGAAATGGTCCTCCGGCGATCCTTGGTGTACTTCAGGTCGATCTCTAGAACGCGGCCGGGCCGCTCGCCAGCGTCGGAGACACGGAAGCCTTCGACGTAGCCCTCCTTGACCAAGACTGCGGCCAAGGATTCCTTGAGCTTCGACGAGGGCATGCGTACCGTGTCGTGCATCGCGACGTTTGCGTTGCGGATGCGTGTGAGCATGTCCGCTATCGGATCTGTCATCGTCATCGGCGCGCTCCTTTCACCAGCTCGCCTTTGTCACGCCGGGAACCTCGCCGGCGTGCACCAACTCGCGCAGGCAGATCCTGCACATACCGAATTTCCGGAACACCGAGTGCGGCCGTCCGCATCGACGGCAACGCGTGTAGCCGCGAACCTTGAACTTGGGCTTGCGCTGGCTTTTGACGATTAGCGCCTTCTTGGCCATCTCTTACTTGCCTTGTCTAGTCGTTGCCATCTCGGCGGAACGGGAAACCAAAAGCGTCGAGCAGCGCCCGACCCTCGGCGTTACTTCTTGCGGTAGTGACAATTGTGATGTCCATACCACGAGGGGCGTCTATCTTGTCGTAGTCGATCTCGGGAAAGATGAGCTGTTCGGCGACACCGAACGTGTAGTTCCCGCGACCGTCGAAGCCCTTGGTCGGAAGCCCTCGAAAGTCGCGGATCCTCGGTATCGCCAAGCTGATCAAGCGATCCAGGAACTCCCACATGCGGTCGCCGCGAAGGGTCACTTTCGCGCCGATGGCGTTTCCTTCACGGAGCTTGAAGCCGGCAACCGACTTCTTCGCCTTGGTGATCAACGGCTTCTGGCCTGCGATCAACGTGAGGTCCCTGACGGCGCCTTCCAGCAACGATTGCTGCTGTGTCGCCCGACCGACTCCCATGTTGATCACGATCTTCTCGAGCCGGGGAACCATCATCGGGTTCGGTAGGCCGAGCCGGTCTTTCAGCTCGCCTTTGATCGACTCGTTGTAGCGAGTCTTCAAACGCGGACCCGCCGACGGGGCTGTGGTCGTCGCGGGCGCCATCAAAGTTCCCTTCCGCAGGTCCGACATATCCTGACCTTGGAGCGCCTTTCGCCCTCGGTCTTGTAAGTGAAGCCGACCCGTACCGCCCCGTCCTTCGGGCATACGAGCGCCACTGAATCCACACGGATGGGCATGTCCTTGTCGATGATGCCGCCCTGCACGCGGGCCTTCGTCTGGCGTTGATGCTTCTTGGCTACGTTGACGCCTTCGACGATGACTGTGCCTTCCTTGGGCAGGACGCGCATGACGGTCCCGCGCTTGGAACGCTCCTTGCCCGAGAGGACTTCAACCTCGTCGCCTTTTCTTAGTCTCGCCACGTCTATAGCACCTCCGGCGCGAGAGAAATGATTCGCATGAACTTCTTGTCGCGCAACTCCCGGCCGACCGGCCCGAAGATGCGGGTGCCGCGGGGCTGCTGCTGGTCGTTTATGAGCACGGCCGCGTTCTCGTCGAAGCGGATGTAACTGCCGTCCGGGCGTCGCTTCTCCTTCTTCGTGCGAACGACGACGCACTTGACGACGTCGCCCTTCTTGACGTTCGCTCCGGGGAGGGCGTCTTTGACTGTCGCAACGAATATGTCACCGATCGAGGCGTATCGACGGCGCGACCCGCCGAGCACCTTGATGCACAACACCTCTTTGGCGCCTGAGTTGTCAGCTACTCGTAGTCGGCTTTCCTGCTGGATCATTTCGCTCTCTCCAGGACTTCGACCACACGCCAACGCTTGAGCTTCGACAGCGGCCTCGTCTCGGCGACGCGCACCCGGTCGCCCGGCTTGAGCGCCTCGTCGGCGTGCTCAGCGTAAAGGCGCTTCGTGCGCTGCACCGTCTTCGCGTAACGAGGGTGCCGGACCCGTTCGATGACGCCGACGACGGCAGTCTTTTCCATTTTGACCGAGATGACAAGGCCTTCCCTGATCTTACGTCGATTGGGCCGCGCGGAGTCGTCCCCGCTCACAGGGGTCTCCGGCGTAGTGGATTCCGACATCAGTCCTTCTCCTCCGCCGCCTCGGCAGCTTGGATCTCGCGCTCGCGGATGATCGTCGCTATGCGCGCTGCTTCCTTCTTGACTTGGCCGATACGGGCCGAGTTGTCCTGCTTGCCGGTAGCAAGCTGGAAACGCAGGTTGAAATGCTCGTGCTTGGACTCGACCAGCTTCTGGGCCAGTTCGAGCGCGGTCAGCTCCCGCAGATCAGACGCTTTGCTCATCCTACCTCGACCTCCTCCTGGGCGGCTCGGGCTACGACACGGGCCTTGATCGGCAGTTTCTGGACCGCGCGCTCGAGAGCCGAACGGCTGAGCGCCTCGCTCACACCACCCAACTCGAAGAGGATCCGGCCGGGCTTTACGACCGCAACCCAGAACTCCGGGTTTCCCTTGCCTGACCCCATCCGGGTCTCTGCCGGCTTGGCGGTGACAGGCTTGTCCGGGAACACCCGGATCCAGACCTTGCCGCCACGGCGAACGTGGCGTGTCATCGCGATACGGGCTGCTTCGATCTGGCGGGCGGTGATCCAGCCGGGCTCGAGCGCCTGAATCCCGTACTCGCCGAAGCTGACAGTCGTTCCACCCTTCGCCTGGCCGGAGAGCCGGCCCCGCTGCATTTTGCGGTGCTTTACCTTTCGAGGCATCAACATGGCTACAGGTCCTTCGGGAAGTGAGGTGTCTCGTGGTGGTCGCCCCGGGTGCGGCGCTCGATGTCCTCTTCCTCGGCGAGGAGTCGTTCGAGCTCGGGATCGACTGCGACTATCGGGCCAGGCTCGACCGCTTCGGGAGTGTCGGGGCTCGCCGGAGCGCCACCGGCGGGAGCGCCCGCGGCTGCGTCGAGGTTCTCAGGCCGACGACGGCCCCCACCTGCGGACACGACACGTCGGGGCCGGGCCTGACCGGAGGTCTCACCCACGGCCATCGCAGCTTCCCGGCTGATCTTCTCCTCGCTCGAAACCTTGTAGGGCAGGATGTCGCCCTTGTAGATCCAGACCTTCACGCCAATGCGGCCGTAGGTGGTACGGGCTTCTCTGAACCCGTAGTCGATGTCCGCCCGAAGCGTGTGCAGAGGGACCCGGCCCTCGCGGTAGAACTCCCGGCGCGACATTTCGGCGCCGCCGAGCCGGCCGGCGCACTGAACCCGGATACCGAGGGCGCCAGCCTTTTGGACCGTCTGCACGGTCCGCTTCATCGCCCGGCGGAAGCTGACGCGCCCGGCGAGCTGGTCGGCGATGCCCTGCGCCATCAGCGCGGCGTCGAGCTCGGGCTGCTTGATCTCTTGGATGTTGAGCTGAACCTTAGGGTTCTTCGTCATCTCGGCGAGCTTGGTCCGCAGGCGGTCCGCCTCCGCACCCTTGCGGCCGATCACGATCCCGGGACGCGCGGTGTGGAGGTCGATGCGAAGGCGGTCCCTCGTACGCTCGATCTCGATCCTGCTCACGGCTGCACGTTCGAGCTGGCGGCCGAGGTAGTCGCGGATCTTCCAGTCCTCGACGAGATAGTCCTGGTAGTCCCTGTCGTTGAACCACCGGGACTTCCAGTCGGTGGTTACACCTAGGCGGAACCCGTAGGGGTTGACCTTCTGGCCCATCTACTTATCGTCTCCCTCTTGGGTGTCTGCCTCAGGCTCGCCCGACTCGACTTCGGCGGCAACGGGCTCGCTCGCAACGGGCTCCGCCTCCCCGGCCTCTACAGCCTCTGGCTCGCTGGCTTCGGTAGCGGGCTCGGACTCGTCCACCGCGCCGCCCTCGCTGACCATGTCCTCGGCCGCCTCTTGCCCACCGTCCGCGAGCGCGACATCGCCCGGCTCCTCGATGACCGGCTCTTCTATAGGAACGCCCCGGCGCCGGTCAGCGCGGTTACGGGTGTCGTCGGCAGACCGGCGAGCTCCCGCCACGCGCCTCGCCCTCTGGGCTAGTTGCTCAGCACGCCTGCGCGAACGCAGCCTCTCCAGCTCGTCCTCCGCCAGCATGCTGACGATGACCGTGATGTGGCTGGTCCGCTTGCGGATGCGGGTTGCCCGGCCACGCGCCCTGGGCCTCCAACGCTTTGCGGTGGTGCCTTCGTCGGCGTAACACGCGGACACGAACAGTGATTCGGGGTCGAGCTCGTCGTTGTTCTCGGCGTTGGCGACTGCTGAAGCAAGAAGCTTGCCTACCGTGCGGGCCGCGTCGCGTTCGGAGAAACGGAGAATGTCCGCTGCCTCGTGTACTGGCAAGCCGCGAACCAGGTCCAGCACCTCGCGAACCTTGTACGCCGACATGTGCGCGTTGCGCAGGACCGCCCTGGTCCCTTCCCGCTCGTTCGTCTTCGGTCCCGTCATCAGCGCTTCCCCTGCCTCTCCTGGCCGGCGTGGTAGCGGAAGGTACGGGTCGGGGCGAACTCGCCCAGCTTGTGGCCGACCATCGACTCGGTGATGTACACCGGTATGTGCTTGCGGCCGTCGTGAACGGCGATCGTATGGCCGACCATGTCGGGGATGATCGTCGAGCGTCGCGACCAGGTTTTGATAACCCGCTTCTCTGAGCGCGAGTTGAGGTCGTCCACCTTCTTCAGCAGGTGGTCGTCGACGAAAGGACCCTTTTTAAGGCTGCGCGGCATTTATCGATCTACCTCCGGGCGCCGCGGGTGCGCCGGCGGCGGACGATTAGCTTCTCTGACGGCTTCGTTCTGTCTCTTGTGCGTCCCTCGGGCTTGCCCCACGGCGACACCGGATGGCGCCCTCCGGACGTCTTGCCTTCGCCACCACCGAGGGGATGGTCCACCGGGTTCATAGCGACGCCTCGCGTCTGGGGCCGGACGCCTTTCCAGCGGTTACGGCCGGCTTTGCCGATGCTCACAAGCTCCGCTTCGGAGTTGCCTACCTCGCCCAAAGTAGCCCTGCAGTCGATCGGGACCCTTCGCATTTCGGTCGAGGGCAGCCGCAGCGTAGCGAAGTCGCCTTCTTTGGCGACGAGCTGCACGCTCATGCCCGCCCCTCTCGCGAGTTTGCCGCCGCCGCCGGGCTTGAGCTCGACGTTGTGCACCACGGAACCGACCGGGATGAACCGCATCGGGAGGGCGTTGCCTGGGCGGATGTCCGCGCCGGGGCCGCTTTGCACCTTGTCGCCGACCGAGACCTTCGCCGGCGCCAAGATGTAGCGCTTCTCGCCATCGTGGTAGTGCAAAAGGGCGATCCGGGCGTTGCGGTTCGGATCGTATTCGATCGCGGCAACAGTGGCAGGAACGCCGTCCTTGGTCCGCTTGAAGTCGACGATCCGGTACTGCTGTTTGTGGCCTCCCCCCTTGTGGCGGGCGGTCTTGCGACCGTAGGAGTTACGGCCGCCGGTCTCGGTCTTCGGGGCTAGGAGCGATTTCTCCGGTCGAGTCTTGGTGATCTCGGCGAAGTCGGAGACCGTCTGGAAACGGCGGCCTGCGCTGGTTGGTTTGCGCTTTCGAAGAGCCATGTTCAGTTCGCCTCGAATATCGGGATGGTCTGGCCGGCGGCGAGCGTCACAAGGGCTCGCTTGGTGTCGGATCGCTTGCCGAACGTGGGCTTGCCCCGGTTGCGCTTGCGCTTGCCCGGTCGGTTCAAGGTGTTCACCTTGACGACGTTGACAGCGAAGATCGACTCGACAGCCCGGCGGATCGCCAGCTTGTCGGCGGTCTTTGCGACCACGAACGTATAGACCCCTGCATCGAGCAGCCCGTAGGACTTCTCCGAGACAACCGGGCGCAGGATCACGTCGCGGGGATCACTCATCTGCAGACTCCTCTGACTCGTCTGACTCCTCTGAATCTTTTGATTCCGCCGGCTCGGTCGCGTTCTCCTGCGCCGCCGTGCTCTGGGCCGGCTTGGCAAGCGTCGGGCTCTCGACAGGTACGGAGCCGTCGGGGGGTGCCGGCAGGGTCGCGTCGGTGAAAACGATCCAGTCGTTGCAGAGCACGTCATACGCGTTGAGTTCGCCGTCGAGGATCACCTGGACGTCCGTCAGATTGCGAAAGGACCGGTAAGCGGTCTCGTCGCTGCGAGTGAGCACGACCAAAACCTTGCCGTCGAGACCGAGCGCCCCGAGGGCGGCCCGGGCCTCCCTCGTGCTCGGTGTCTCCCACGGCCATCTGTCAACCAACGCAATCCGCCCCTGTGCGGCTCTATCCGACAAGGCGCAGCGCAAAGCGAGGCGCACCATCTTCCGGGGAGTCCTCTGGCGGTAGCTACGCGGCTTGGGACCGAGCGCCACCCCACCGCCGGTGAAGTGCGGAGCGCGCTCCGAGCCTTGGCGGGCACGGCCCGTGCCTTTCTGCTTGAACGGCTTCTTGCCTCCCCCCGACACCTCCGCCCGGGTCTTCGTCGACTGGGTTCCCGCACGAGCTGCTGCGAGCTGAGCCGTGACAACCTGGTGGAGGAGGGCGATGTTCGGCGCAACCGCGAAAACTGCGTCGTCGAGTTGGACAGACCCATCCGCTTCACCCGCTGCGGAGCGGCGTTCGACGCTCACGGACATCATTTGCCTCCCTTGATGGCGTCGCGGATCACGACCATCCCGCCACGCGGACCGGGAACGGCCCCTTTAAGCAGGAGCAGGTTACGTTCCGGGTCGGCTTTGACCACTTCCAGGTTGAGGGTGGTCACCTGGCCTGAGCCGTACTGGCCAGCCATGCGGGTACCTTTGAAAACCCTCGCCGGGGTGGCGCATGCGCCGACGGAACCCGGAGCTCTGTGATGCTTGTGGTTACCGTGGCTCGCACCCTGGCCGGAGAAGTTGTGGCGCTTCATGCCGCCAGCGAAACCCTTACCTTTGCTCACGGCGGTGACGTCGACCTTGTCGCCCGCCGCGAGAACCTCGACGGAGATCTCGTCGCCAACGCCGATGCCGTCTGTATCGTCGAGGCGCAGCTCGACGAGGCGCTTGCCGGGGTCAACACCGGCAGCAGCGAAGTGGCCGGCCTCCGGCTTGTTCAGCCGCTGGACCTTCTGCTGGCCGTAGGTGACCTGAAGGGCGCGGTAGCCATCCCTCTCGGGGGTCTTGACCGCCACGACACGAACCGGGTCTACCCGGACGATCGTCACCGCTATAACACGGTTCTGGTCGTCCCATACCTGGCTCATGCCGACTTTCTCGCCGACTATCGCTTTGGATGGCACAGCTGGACTCTTTCCCTTGGGGCTCGTGGCGGAGGCTTGGCGCACAACAGAACGCCAACCTCACACGCGGATGTTCCGCTCAGCTAGCCGGGCGGAACACTCGAAAATGACTATCGCCGCGGGGTCTCCTCAGCACGCCTGATCCACACGGGAACAGGAGAACTTCGGACACCCGCAGACACGGTTTGTACGACGGGTCACGAGTATAGCGTCCACGAGGCGATCTCGCGCCAGGCAGGCGTTTCGGCGCACAGGCGGCAAGGGATCGGTCAGACTAAGAGGATGCCGCACTCCTTCGCTCCCCCCCCGGCGCCTTACGGGGCATCGAGTGCTGTCGCCCCCCGGGTCTCAGAAATCCGCGCTGAGTTACGTTTCGACGCGGCGTCAGCCGAAGCGAGAGCGGTCGCCACCGTCGACTTCACAACCGGCGCGTTCGACGGAAAGCCTGCGCTCGACCTTCGCCAAGAGCTCCTTTGGGTACGCCTGGACGGCAAGCAGGTCTCGACTGACGACTTCGCCCCCCACGACATGGGTGCCGGTTGGGCGGCGCGGACACGGGTGCTCGACATCGACCTACCGGCCGACAGCCATCACCGCCTCGAGGTCGGCTACGAGCTGGCGACGCCTGACTGCGAAGCAGCCAAGCCGATCGGCTGGACGAAAGGCGGAGTCGACTTCGACATGTGGATGTCGGACCTGTACCCGGGTCGCTACCTGGAGATGTGGGTGCCGGCGCCGCTGATTCATGATCGCTTTGCTCTGCATCTCGACATCACCCTCGACGGTGTGGACAGGCCCCACAAGCTCGTAGCGAACACGGGCGGCCTCGACGCAAGCCCCGGGGGGCGGCACTGGTCGCTCATGTATCCCGCCCACTACACCGCCTTGTCGCCGATGCTCGTGATCGCTCCGGCAGAGCGGATCGAGACGAGACGGAGTGCGCTTCGGATTCCCGGCAGGAGCCGATCGCTCGGACTCGTAGTTGCCCAAATGGCCGACGCCGGCGCCGACCTCGCGGCCTGCGAGGCAGACCTCGCCGCCTGGCTGTCCTATCTCTCCGCGCGATACGAACCGTGGCCTCACGGTGACACCTTCTGGGCGCTCATATGGGGGGCTTCCCGGGGCATGGAGTACGACGCTGCGACGACGTCGGCCGTGTCGGCGCTCGAACACGAGGTGTTCCACAGCTGGTTCGGCAGGGGGGTCAAACCAGCCCGGGCTGCGGACGGGTGGATCGACGAGGCGCTCGCTTCTTGGTCGACATCGAGCCGGCGGTCGGAGAACCCTCGCTTTCTCACCGAGGAGCTCGGCTTGGACGATCCACCGGTTGAGCTCTATCCCCCGCACCCGTGGGCGCGCAACACGGCGGTCGGCGCCTACAGCGACGGCGTCCGGCTCATCGGCGGGATCGCGCACCTTATGGGCGGGGCCGACCGGATGCGAGCGGCTCTGGCCGACTGGTACCGGGCCAACGCAGGAAAGATGGTGACCACCGACGGGCTCGCAGCCCACCTCAAAGCCTGGTCCGGTCTCGACATCGGACCCTGGTGGGCCCGCTACGTACACGGACGAGGGTAAG
>JAJZDJ010000286.1 GCA_021828685.1 Actinomycetes bacterium
GGGCAACTATCTTCCAGCCCACGGAGTCGGTCTCGTGGCCTGGGCCGCCGACTGGCCCGGCACCATCTTCCAGAGGACTTACACAGGTCCTCTCACCACCCTCTCTCACTTCACCTGCCAGAAGGGGAGCCAAGATCACAGGCTCGGGGACGGGGAACTGCTCTACGACGACTTCACCACCGGTGGATAGCTTCACCTGCGTGTGTCGGGCCTGGGTGGCGGTGACTGATGTCACCGTGGTGGAGGCGCGACCCGCGACTTCTCTCGACAGGGCGACCTCTGCCCCAGACGGTGCCCTCGGTCACGCCGGGCCGGGCTGATGGCGGCCGGGGCTCTCGCGGCGAGCATGGCGGTCGCGGCCTGCGGCGGCCCATCGACGCCCGGCGCGGCCACGGGCTCGACCGCGACATCCACCAACCCCGCGAGGCACGGCGCCAGCCAAGCGAGCGGACTGGCCGCGTACGCGGGCAGATCGTCATCAGCCGTCCGCCCACCGACGTCATCCGGCTCGACGTCACCGAGCTGAAAGTCCCGTCGCACCCCTCGCTCACCCTGTGCGTCCAGGTACCGTCAGGACCGTCGGACCGCGAGAAGCTGGCCCGGATCATCTAACGGCCGACCGGCACCGACGAAAGCCGGCGTCTCAGTACTGGAAAGACGCGACGTGCGTTCCGAGCCACGACCGTTCCGTGTGCGGGAGCGGTGCACGGACACCCGCAGCCGCTACGGCCAGAACGCCGAATCCGCGTTCACAGAAGTTGCGCGGCGGGACTGGTGACGGCGCCGTCCTGTGTAGTGTGTTCGCCTCGCCTGGTGGTCCGCAGTCCCGGTTCAGCGAGGCTTGGTCGTCCATACCGTCCACGCATCGACCGCCTCTTTGAGGGTCATGGCCTCAACGACCTCGTGGCGCAGTCCGGCGGTGTGCACGAGCTGGTCGACAAGCCAACTCGGGAGCTCCTCGTTCGCCGGCGGGCTGGCCGGCGTGATCCCAGTGCGGAACTTGCCAAACCGTTCGATTACCTCGGCGAGGGCAACCGTCCGGGGGTTCTTCGGCATGGCGGCCACTCTGGCCGTCATCTCTTCGTAGACCTCGTTGTCGGAGCGGGCCCCAACCGCCCAGACCTCGGCGACCTCGATGATCGGAGTCGGCCCCGGGTCGGTCGTCGACCGCCAGACGACGCGCCAGTCGCGGTCGCCGACAGTCAGCTTGCGCCAGCCGATCAGCCCCCCGAGGAGCGGTTCCCCAGCGTTGGGATTCTCCTCGAGAAGGAGCAGTTTCTTCAACGCCCACCTGAGCGATTGCGGGTTGTGGGCGGCGAGTCGGTGGAGATCCTCGACCGCCGGGTCAGTCAGCCGGATGTACGCAGCCGGTCCGGCGTCGTTCACTCGCGGGCGGCAGCAACGTCGTCAAGCCGTTCCTGCTGTAGTTCTTCCCGGCTGAACCCGAAGGTGGCGATGACGTCATCGAGGTCCGTCCGATGCCCACTATCGGTGGCAGCCCGGCTGAGCACCAGTGCCGCCGAACGGAGGTCCTGCTCCAGCTCGCGGAGATCGCTGAAGTGCTCGATGCTCACCACCGCCGCGACGGGGCGGCCGTGACGCTCCACGACAGTGTCGGTACCATGCTCACTGTCCTTGAGCAGCCCAGCCACGCCCCGCGAGGAAGCTTCGGTTACCGAGAGGACCCGGGTGGGGGTAGTAGGCAGGCTCATGCCCTCAACTATACAGGAATCTGTATAGATTGCAGAGGGCTCCTACGGTCCTTCCCGGGACAGCGTCCAGACTGCCTCACTTCCTCCAGCCGCGCTGGCATGGGAGCGAGCCGCCGGGCAGCACAGAACGACGGCTCTGGATCGCAGGGCGCAGGACCGCGAACGGCACCGGGAGTACCGAACGCACGCCCAGATCGCCCGACCGGATGCCACGGCAGCATCCCCGAGGAGCACTTCGGGCGCGGTCCCGTCGAGATCTCGCTGATCAGTGCAGTGCGTACGCATGCCCTGTGCGTGCACACGCAAGACTGCTTCGGGCGACGACATCGACGTCCCGGCCGGCTCGAAGCCGCAGCTCACGAGCCACATCTCGTCGCGCACACCCTGCACACGCATGCGTGCGCAGCGTTGATAAGGCCCCGAGAAAAACACCCAAGAAATTCGCATCTCCGCCGAGCACCGGAACGAGAAACCGTCGGTCAGCAACGTAGAGCATCTTCGGGGCTCGCCGGGGTGAGCGAGATTTCAGCGAATTCTCGCATCAGGCGCTTCACCCGTGGTTTGACGGGTGCGGGAGCCTTGCTCAGAGCCATGCGTTCCAGCTGGGTGGTGAGGTCCTGGATCTGGAGGTAGAGCTCCCCGGGCCGGATGGCGACCATGACCTCCTGCATCGCTTTACGGTCCGCTCCGCCGATGTTGGCTCGGGCGGTGGCCCGGGCAAATGGGGTGGTCGCCCGGTCGTAGCGTTTGGTGACCTTGGACCCGTTGCGGTGCTTGAAGACGATCTTCTGCTGAGCGAGGAGGCAACTCGTGTAGACCATGTCGAGTGCTCAAAATTCGTTGACGCCGAGAGCTCCTTCTCGGTGTCGAACCAGAGGTAGCCGACGAGCTCGCGAACATGGCTCCAGTTCTTCTGCTCGACGTGCGCCCCGTCGTTCTTGTTACCCGAACGTGACCGGGTGAACGTAATCTGGTGCTCGGTGCAGCAGTAGGAGTTCCGAGAAGGTGCGCCGATGTCATCGCCGGAGCAAGAGGGGAACCGGCTACCGCCAGGACTTTTGCAGTAGAGGTGACATCCTTCGTTCGCGGATTTCCGCGCCTCTGTCGTCGCGAATGCGCTGGTGGCCGAGCCTGCATAGGGCACTGCCCTAGGGCAGCCCTTGGTCAATCGGACGGCGTACGACCCGTCCTGGCGATAATCGATAATCGGGATGCCTCGCGTCGAGCGACACTGCGACGGATCTTGTCGACGTCGCGCGACAGAGCGTCCACGAGCGAATCGAGGGTGGCGGGACCCCGCTCCGCGGCGAGTCCTGCCACCACCCAGTCACGAAAC
>JAJZDJ010000287.1 GCA_021828685.1 Actinomycetes bacterium
GGTGTCAGCTTACGGCGGGGTCCGCTGCTGAGGCGCCGGCGGATCTCCGAGTAGCGAGGTTCGCGCTCCTTCATCAACGCCAAGAGCGGGGACGCTATGAAGATCGACGAGTACGCCCCCGTCGTCAAGCCGACGACGAGCGCCAGGCCGAAGTCCTCCAGGGCTGTCGCACCGAGGATCCACGCACCGACGACGAGGATCGACAGGATCGGCAGGATCGCCACCAGAGAAGTGTTGAGCGACCGGGCGAGCACCTGGTTCATGGAGATGTTGACGGTGTCGCTGTATGTGAGCCGGTTGGAGGACGCCAGTCCCCGCGTATTTTCCTGGACACGGTCGAAGACGACGATCGTGTCGTAGAGCGAGTACCCGAGGATGGTCAAGAACGCGATCACCGTGTCGGGGCTCACCTGGAAGCCCGACAGGGAGTAGATGCCCACCGTGACGAGGATGTCGTGGACGAGCGCTGTCAAGGCAGCCACCGCCATTTTTCCTTCGAATCGAAGCCAGATGTAGATCGACACGACGATCAGGAAGACGATGACCGCTTCGATCGCCTTGTCGGTGATGACCGAACCCCACGACGGTCCTACGTCGCTGAGCGACACCTGGTTGGGCGATACGTGAGCGACCTTCGCGAGAGCGTCGGTAACGGCCGCCACCTCGCTCTGGTTTCCCGTCACTTTCGCGGCGGCCTCTACCTGGACCGTCCTTTTGTGGGTGAGGCTGTTGGTGAGCACCTGCACCGTCGACTGGCCGAACCCGGGCACAGCGGCCCCGACCGCCGCACGCACTGTCGCCACGGACGCGTTCGACGAGACGGTCCAGATGGTCCCGCCCTTGAAGTCGATGGAGAAGTTGAGTCCCCGTATTCCTAGCGACGCGAGGCCGATGACGATCACGGCCCCGGAGATCGCAAACCAGCGCCTCCAGCGGCCGGCGAAGTCGAAGGAGGTCTCACCCCTGAAAAGCCGGCGGAACGCCCCGGGCTGCTTCGTGGCGGCAGTCACAGCGCTACCCCCGCGCCTTAGCGCCGAGCCCGCGCGCAATACCGAAGACGGGATTGTCGGTTATCGAGCGTCTGCGTCCCACCCAGATCACGGCGGGTCTGATGAAGAAGAACGCCGTGAACACGTCGAGCAGCGTCGACAACCCGAGGGTGAACGCGAACCCTCGCACGCTTCCGATCGTGAGCAGGTAGAGCACCAGCGCAGCGAGGAACGACACCAAGTCGGCGGTGAGAACGGTCCGAAACGCCCGGGCGAAGCTTCGCTCGACTGACTGGCGGACAGTCCTGCCCGCCCTCACCTCGTCTTTGAGTCTCTCGAAGTAGACGACGTAGGAGTCGACGGTGATACCGATGGACACGATGATCCCCGTGACCCCGGCCAGGGTGAGGGTGAGGTTCGAGGTCTGGCTGAGCTCGGCGAGGATCGAGTAGAGGATTGAGCCCCCGACGCCTAAGCCGATCATGACCACGAGGCCGAGCGCCCGGTAGTAGAGCAGCATGTAGACCATGACGACGAGGATGCCGCCTAGGCCGGCCAAGAGGCCTGCGCGAAGCGAGTCCTTGCCTATCGTCGCCGAGATCGTCTGGACGGTCTGAGGCACGAAGCGCACCGGGAGGGACCCGTATTTGAGCTCGTTGGCCAGCGCGGTCGCCTGGGCGGAGGTGAAGTTGCCGCTGATGGAGACGTTGCCGTTGAAGCTGGACGCCTGGAAGTCGGGGGCGGACTCGACCAGCCCGTCGAGCTCGAATGCCTCCTCGCTGCAAGGGGGCGGGTTGGTCGGTGACTGCTGGTAGCAGGCGTAGCGGGCGGCGGCGATCGAGTCGAACTTGACGGCACCCTTCGATGTGAGCGTGAGCGCCACCGTGTACTGACCGGTCGTCGAGTTGATTTCGGCTACAGCGTTCGATATCACCGAGCCGGCCATGTCGGCCGGCCCGAGCACGTAGCGCACCGTCGGCGAGCTAGCGAAGGCCGCCGGGTCGACGGGGAGCACCACCGAGGCGCTCGGGACGTCCTGCGCTGGTGTAGTGGTGGGGATCGACGACGGGTTAGTGCTCGAGCAGGCGGTTGCGGCGTTGACGGCCCCGGGCGGCAGGGTTGTAGTGGTGGTCGGCGTCGGCGTAGTCGTCGGTACTGTCGTGGTGCCAGGCGCGGCCTTGGTCGTGGTGGCGCTCGACTTAGACGTCGAGGTCGAGGTCGAGGTCGAGCCTGCGGCGACGAAAGCCGACGTGAGGTGCGCTGGCTGGCTCACCCCGAGCCCGGAGCGGGCGGTCGTTGCCGGCGACGACGTGGTGCCAGGCGAGACTTTCGCGGGCGCGACAGTTGTCGACGACGCCGACTTGGGCGTCGTCGTGGTGGTCGAGGTCGACTTGCCCGGCGCCACGTAGGCGGGTATCAGGCAGTCCACCGGTCGGAAATAAAGGACGGCCGTCTGTCCGAGCTGGGCCAGCGCCTGCTGGGAGTTCTTGAGCCCGGGAAGGTCGATCACGACGTCGCTACCCTGGCGAGCGACGTTGGAGTTGCTCACCCCGAGACCGTTGACGCGTCTCTCGATGATGCTGACAGCCTGGTTGAGCTCCGCAGAGTTAGCGGTCCCTTGGGGCTGCAACACCACGGACACTCCTCCGCGCAGGTCGAGCCCGAGCAGGATCGAGTGACCTGAGAGGAGGGTCGCTGTGATAGAGCCCGCGGCAACCACGAACACGAACAGGAGCGACCAGATCAGACTCCTTCTCATCTCACTTCCTGGGGGACCCGGGATGCTCCGGCGGGTCCGTGCCCTCGCTCCTATGATCGCCGCTCAGCCCGTCGCGGGTTTCATCGGCGGTCTCGTCGCCGTATGAGCCGGCTTCTTCGCCGTCGAGCTCCTCCTCGTCGGAACCCTCGAAGTCGGAGTCGTCCTCGTCGGCCTCGTCGTAGGCGGGCTCCTCGTAGGCGGGCTCCTCGTAGGCGGGCACGCCGGCTCCTACCGGCGGCGGCGGGCTGCCGGCGGAGGCGGGACGGGCGCTGACGGCACGCGGGATGAAC
>JAJZDJ010000053.1 GCA_021828685.1 Actinomycetes bacterium
CACGAAGCCACGAAGCCGCCAAGCCACGAAGCCGCCAAGCCACGAAGCCGCCAAGCCACGAAGCCGCCAAGCCACGAAGCCGCCAAGCCACGAAGCCGCCAAGCCACGAAGCCGCCAAGCCACGAAGGCACACGGCCGCACCGATGAACCCGCAGGAACACGACTCAGAGGCGGCGAGCGGAATCGAACCGCTGTACAGGGCTTCGCAGGCCTCTACGCTGCCGCGGAGTCCCTGGTCAGGGCCCACTTTATCAGGCCCGGGGAGCGGCCAGGGAGCGAGCGGGGAGCGAAACAGAGGTGCATGACGGTGAGCAGCGGTCCGTTGCGGACGCCCACGATCCCAGCGCCGGCGGATCGCCAGATCAGTCCGTCAGGTCTCGAAGACGCTCGACGGCGGTGCCCATGGTCGGATGAACCGTCAGCAGATCGAGGATCTCGGTCACGATGGCCGAAGCACCAGCTGCCTGCGGGAAGGCCGCCCGCATGGCACCAAGGGTGTGGCTGGCGAAGCGGTCCGGGTCGATGTCGGGATGATCTGCCACGACGTTGCGCTGTACCTCCTCCAGGATCTCGTCGGTCCAGGCCACGTCGAAGGCGTCCAGGGCGGCGAGGGTGAGCAGAAGGTCGCGCATAGACGCGGGATACAACACGCAGGCGTCGAGGACAACGAGCACTCGGTGAGTTCAGCGGTAGTTGATGCCGACTTCGGCGTCGGCGTCGGCGATCGCATCGACCGCTGCAAGCTTGGCCGTTCGACGGCCCCTGTAGTCGAGCACGTCTCCGGCGCGGAGGCGTCGATGGGTGCCGACGAGGTGAGCCGGGAGCTTGCCGTCCTCGATTAGGCGGATCAGGTAGGTACGTGAGATGCCCAACAGATCGGCTGATTGTTGGGTGGTCAGCTCGGTGTCAGTCGGTACGAGGTGGACGGCCGCACCGGCCCCAAGTTCTCCGAGCAATTGAAGTACGGCTCGGCCTGCGGCCGATGGCAGCTCGATCTCACCGGCGTCGGTGCGGACCGCAACTGGCCTGTCATTTCCTCCGGCAGCAAGCGCGGCCAGCTTCTGCCGGTCGGGCTCGGCCACTTCGAAGACTGCAGACGCATCGGTCACAACGTCGAGTGTAGCGGCTAAACGACACAAACGACACCTCGCCCGGGTAATCGCGTGTGCTCGGACCGGACCAGTACCCTGCGGTGACATGCGCCAGCGGCGAGCTTCGTTGCCAGACGGCCCGACGACTCCATCGCACACTGCGCGCAGCATCCTCTGCAAGGCCACGTCGCACAGGTCTCCCTATGCCGTCCGAGATCCGGAGACGCGGCGGGTCTCGATCCATTCCATGATTTCGTCCGCATCGAAGCGGATGAGCCGTCCCACCTTCAGGTAGGGCACGCGTTTCTCGGCCACCAAGCGGCGTACATGACGCTCGGTGATGGCAAGTTGTCCGGCGAGCTCGTCGATAGTCAAGAACTGCGGGAGGTTTTCATTGTTGGTCATATGTCTTCCTCTTCTCGGCCGATCGCCGGCTGCTTCGAGCAACGTCTGCTCCTTATCAAGACGCCGGTGTCACATTCCCGGCTACCTATAAGCGGGCCGCGAACGTCACTTTCGGATCACACCAGTGGCGACGGGCTCGAAATGGCAAGACCCACCCTGGTCACCTCCTCGCTTACCTCGAATCGCTCGACGTCGACCTCCATCTCTCGGACGAAGCGTTCGGCGTCGGCCTTGCGGGTGAACGTCCTGCATCTCTGATTGCCGAGCGGGTCGCGGTAGCGAGCCCGGTACTTGCCGTTCCGTCTCTCGATGAAACCCATGTTCGGAACCTCCTGGATTGGTCGCGGGGAGCGTGCGGGGAGCACGAAGGAGCAAAACCAGGGGTTCTCAAGGGTCATTCTCGGTCTTTGCCGGTCACTGTCGGTAAAGACTAAAAGGGCCCCTGACCAGGCACTATACCGTTCAGGAGCTATGGAGGCGGCGAGCGGAATCGAACCGCTGTACAGGGCTTTGCAGGCCCTTGCCTAAACCACTCGGCCACGCCGCCAGGCGAATCACCCTAGTCTATTCCGCAGACCCTCCCCAAGCTCCGACAGAGCAGTCCGTCGCATGCCGAGCGAAACGAGCCGCTACCAGCCTCATGCCACTAGCCGCCCTTGCCGTACTCGAAACGAGGCAGCGAATCATCCTCGGTGTGGCCGCATTGTTGACGGCCCTCGCCGGGGCGACGACCATCGCCGGCGCCAGTGCTGTTGTGCGCTTCAGCTTCGCCGGTCTTGCACTGGCGGGCACGGCAGCCGTGGTCGGCGAGGCCATCGACGCTGTAGGCGAAAAGGTAGGTCCCGCCCCGACCGGGTTGCTGCAATCGACGCTTGGGAACCTTCCCGAGCTGTTCGTGGGACTCTTCGCCTTGCAGAAAGGCCTGACCGGGGTCGTCCAAGCGGCCCTAGTCGGATCCGTTCTCGCCAACAGCCTGCTCGTCCTCGGCATCGCATTCGTCGTAGGCGGCCTGCGCCACGGCACTCAACACTTCGAACCCGAACTGCCGCGCCTCATAGCGTCGATGCTCCTGCTCGTTGTCGCTTCGATGCTCGTGCCGACTCTGGCGCACAGTCTCGGCTCTCCGGCGGCTGCGCACAGCGCCACCCTGTCGAAGGGCCTCGCAGTCATCCTTCTCGTCGTGTACCTGACCAGCATCCCGTACTTCCTCAGGCACTCGCCGACCGCATCGACACCCTCTGCAGGCGACCGGCCGGGCGGGGATCCAACCTGGCCTCTTCCTCTGTCCATCGGCGTCCTCGCACTCGGGAGCGCCGCCGCCGCCGCCGCCGCCGACTGGTTCGTGGCGCCGCTCGAGACAGCAACGAAGAGCCTGGGCCTGACGCAGACCTTCACCGGACTCGTGGTCGTCGCTATCGCCTCGAACGCGGTCGAGAACGCCGTAGGTATCCGCTTCGCGCTTCGCGCAAAGCCCGAGTACGTCATCAGTACCACCCTCAACAGCCCTCTGCAGGTGGCTCTCCTACTGACACCTGTCCTGGTTCTTCTGAGCTCCGTTGTAGGTCCTACCCCGCTGACGCTCGTCTTCCCGCCACTCCTTGTTGTGGCGCTCGGCGTGTCAACACTTGTGGTCACCGTCGTCATATACGACGGGGAGTTCACGTGGATCGAAGGAGTCGCCCTGATCGCCTTGTACGCGATCCTCGGCGCCGCCTTCTGGTGGGGCTGAAACACGGAACGCGAAGCCGCTCGATATCCCCGCCGGCTGTCCGAGCCGCTAGCTTGGGCGCCTTGAACACAGCACCGATACTCCCAGGTGAGGCGTACCCACTCGGAGCGACCTTCGACGGGCTAGGCACGAATTTCTCAATTTTCTCCCAGGCGGCCGAAGCTGTCGAACTTTGCCTCTTCGAGCTCGACGGCAGCGAGGCTCGCTTCGAGCTACCCGAGGTCGACGCCTACTGTTGGCATGGCTACGTGGAGCACGTCGAACCGGGACAGCTTTACGGATACAGGGTCCACGGACCCTACGATCCCGAGCGCGGACTGCGCTGCAACCCGTCGAAGCTTCTCATCGACCCGTACGCGAAAGCTCTGGAGGGTGAGGTCCTGTGGGGCCAAGAACCCTACAGCTACAAGCTGGGCGGCGACGACCTGACCATCGATACCAGCGACTCGGCGCACGTCATGCCGAAGGCGATCGTCGTGGACTCGGCTTTCGACTGGGGCTCGGACCACCCGCCCAAGCACCGCTGGGCGGACACGGTGATCTACGAGGCTCACGTCCGCGGTTTGACGTGGAGACACCCTGACGTCCCGGCGCACCAGAGGGGCACGTTTGCGGGGCTCGCCCATCAGTCGGTGATCGAGCATTTCACCAAACTCGGGGTAACGGCGGTCGAGCTCATGCCCGTCCACCAATACGTTCACGACCGTCGCCTCGACGATCTCGGGTTGCGCAACTACTGGGGTTACAACTCGATCGGGTACCTGGCGCCCCACAACGGCTACGCCTCACGCCCCGGGCACCGGGTCGTCGGCGAGTTCAAGTCCATGGTGAAGGCACTGCACCGTGCGGGCATAGAAGTGATCCTCGACGTCGTCTACAACCACACCGCCGAGGGCGACCACATGGGCCCGACCCTTTCGTTTCGAGGTATCGACAACCCCTCCTACTACCGCCTCGTCGACGGGGACCCGCGTCACTACAACGACTCCACTGGTACAGGCAACACCCTCAACGTTCGTAACCCCCAGGTGTTGCAGATCCTGATGGACTCGCTGCGCTACTGGGTGCTCGAGATGCACGTCGACGGGTTCCGCTTCGACCTCGCAGCGTCGCTCGCAAGGCAGTTCCACGAGGTGGACCGCCTCTCGGCGTTCTTCGACCTGATCCACCAGGATCCGGTGGTGAGCCAGGTGAAGCTCATCGCTGAGCCGTGGGACGTGGGCGACGGAGGCTACCAGGTGGGCAACTTCCCGCCGCTATGGTCTGAGTGGAACGGCAAGTACCGAGACACTGTCCGCGATTACTGGCGTCAGGGCGGGACCCCGATCGGGGAGCTTGCTGAGCGGCTGACCGGAAGCTCCGACCTCTACCAGGCAAACGGCAGAAGCCCTTTTGCGTCCATCAACTTCGTCACCGCGCACGATGGTTTCACCTTGGCCGATCTGGTGTCCTACAACGACAAGCACAACGAGGCAAACGGCGAGGACGGCCGCGACGGGACCGACGACAACCGGTCGTGGAACTGCGGAACCGAAGGCCCCACCGACGACGAATCGGTCGAAGCGCTACGCCGAAAGCAGGTGCGCAACCTGCTCAGCACCTTGATGCTCAGCCAAGGTGTGCCGATGCTCCTCGGCGGCGACGAGTTCGGCCGGACCCAGCACGGCAACAACAACGCCTACTGCCAGGACAACGAGACCTCATGGTACGACTGGGAGCACATGGACGCAGAGCTGCTCGACTGGACACGGCGATTGATCGGCCTCCGCCGAGAGCACCCGGTGTTCAGACGTCGCCGCTTCTTTCAGGGCAGGCCGCTACGGGGATCGACACAAGTGGAGAAGCTCCCCGACATAGCGTGGTTCCGTCCCGACGGCGCCGAGATGGGTGACTCGGACTGGACAGTCGGTTACGCGAAGTCCCTCGGAGTCTACCTCAACGGCGCCGCAATCCCCGACCCTGATGCGCATGGCCGACCGGTGATCGACGACTCCTTTTTCATCGTCCTGAACGCTTGGGACCAGGAGCTCGACCTTGCGCTACCCGAGGCCCGCTGGGCGCCCAACTGGAGAGTCGTATTGGACACCGCCGTAGAGTCGCCAGCCGAGGCGCCGCCTCCGTTGCTTGGAGCCGCCGCCCGCCTGGCGGTGGCGGGCAGGTCGGTGGTCGTTCTTCAAAGCGTGAACGACCCCGCCTAGCTGCACCGACGTTGCGCAGTGGCCGCCGTCGTCTTCTTTGCGTCCGCCGTCGTCTTTCACCCGCCGAAGGTGGCAAGCCAGGACGGCTTACCGCTCGCCATGAGCACGGGGTTCGTCTCCTTGACCGCCGCCATCGTCGCAGCAGACGCCGGCGAGTAGCGGTGGCCGGGGTAGAGAACCGTTGTGTCAGCAAGCCCGGCAAGTATGCAAAGGCTGTCGTACATCGCATCAGGGTCGCCACCCGGCAGATCCGTCCGACCGCACCCGGACAGGAAAAGCGTGTCACCCGCAACCAAACGACCGTCGACCAGGAAGCACTGACTGCCAGGTGTGTGACCTGGCGTGTGCAGCAGTTCGATCTCCACTTCACCCACAGTCACCCGGTCGCCGCCGTGGTGGCCGACCACGTCCCCGGTATCCAGCCCCGTTACCCTGCAGATCGACATGACCTCGTTGGCGTTTGCGTGGACCGGCACGGAGACCGTCTCGAGCAGGTGCGCAAGGCCTTCGATAGAGTGGCCCATCATCGACCCACCCACGTGATCGGGGTGGTGGTGGGTTGCGAGCACCCCGACAAGGTTCATCCCGTCGGCGTTTGCGACCGCCAGAATGTCATCGACTGAGTACGTCGGATCTACTACCAGAACCTCCGACGTGGACCTGTCGCCGATGAGGTAGGAAAAATTTACCATCTGGGCTGCCAGACCGTCGCTGCGGGCGTGGTCGCGTCCAGAAAGGAGTTGCCTGAAGTAGAGACGGTCGTCGTCTTTCACCCCCACGACGATAGCGCCAACCACACGTTCGCTCCTCGGTCTCCTCCGCCAAGAGTGGAATAGTTGCGTGCACAACAATGTTCTGCTGTTCGTAGGGCGCCCGAGCCAGGTCGCCCGGCGATGAGGAGAGGAAGTCCGTATGCCTGCTGTAACAGTCGAGGACATGTCGGCATTGTCGAAGCTTGACGTCGATCCGCTAGCCAGGGCACGAGAACCGAGGAAGCGCGTTAGCGCACCGAGCGGCCTAGAAGGTGAAGGGTTCCCTGTACGACGGGCTTTCGCAGGCGTTCCGACCGAGCTTCTCGATCCCTTCGTCCACATGGACCAGATGGGCGAGGTGGACTACGCCCCCGGCGAGCCGAAGGGAACACCGTGGCATCCTCATCGTGGCTTCGAGACCGTCACCTACATGATCGACGGCACCTTCGAGCACCGCGACTCGACGGGTGGAGGTGGCCTCATAACAAACGGTGACACGCAGTGGATGACCGCCGGTTCAGGGATCCTGCATATCGAACGGCCCCCCGAGACGCTCGTAGCGTCAGGCGGCCTCTTCCACGGCGTCCAACTCTGGGTGAATCTGCCGTCCAAACAGAAGATGGTCGACCCGCGCTACCAGGACATCCGTGCCGGAAAGCTACCCCTGTTCGCCACCCCGGACGGCGGCGCCCTCATCAGGGTGATTGCAGGCGACTTCGCCGGCACGAGTGGCCCCGGTATGACACACACCCCGATCGCCATGGTCCACGCCACCCTCGAGGAGGGAGCTCGACTCGCTCTTCCTTGGGACAGCGGATTCAACTCGCTCGTCTACGCGCTAGGCGGGAGCGGGACGGTCGGCTCGGGACCAGAGGCGGCGCCGCTTCAGAGCGGGCAGCTGTGCGTGCTCGGCGACGGGGACTTCATCGAGGTCCACGCGGACCGCCATATCGACGGGCCGCGCAGGTCCCTCGAAGTCCTGCTCCTTGGCGGACGTCCGATCAAAGAGCCGGTAGCGCACTACGGGCCGTTCGTGATGAACACCCGGCAGGAGCTCGCCCAGGCCTTCGACGACTTCCAGCACGGTCGCATGGGTGTCATCCCCGCGCACTAGGCGCCACTAGCCGGGAACTTCGCTTTGACAAGCACGGACTTACGCAGTGGTGACGAACTCAAGGAGCTCCCAAGCGCCACACTGTAGAGGTGAGCTCCGAATCCGGTCCAGGTCAGAGTTGTGAGACGCTTTCACTATCGGACCTGGTCAACCGGACGGGAGTGCCGGCGTCGACTATCCACCACTACCGCAGGTCGGGTTGGATCCCTGAACCGCTGGTGATTTCGGGCAAGCGGTTCGAATACAACGAACGCCACGTCGACGCGATCCTCGAACTGAGGGCAGGTTCGCTGTCCGCCGCCGACTCCGCCGACAGGCTGGTGGCGGCTGCTATCGAAGCGTTTCGGACCCGAAGCTTCTCCGAGGTGTCCGTCAGCGACATAACCGCCGCCGCACACATGGCGAAGGGAAACTTTTACCGTTACTTCCCATCCAAAGAGGCGCTCATTACTGCCTGCGTCGAGACTCTGGTAGACGACACTGCGGCGCGCCTCGAATCGGCTCTGCGGTCTCTCGGCGGCGTAGACCAGCTTCGCGACGATGCAGACAAGACAGCTCTCGTTCTCGGATACGTGCTAGCCGACGTCCTACCGCTGCTCCTCGAGATCGGCGCACGAGCCGCCAAGGGACACGAACCGAGCGCTGACCTCGCGCGAAAGGCGCTTCGGACCCTCGCCCTGGTAGCAGGACGGCCGTTCCTCGCCCAGGACACAACAGACGCTGACACCGAAACGATCTCGATGGGCCTCTCCGTCCTCCAATCTGCGTTCGCCACCGTGATGTCGTGGGCGATCGGGCCGGACTGGCCCCCCGACGAGCAGGTTTCGGCCCCGGTTTGACACGGGTGGAGCACTTCGAATACAAATTGTGACCACGCGGTCACTTGACTTCACCACCGACGACGAGACCACGCCAGTAGGTCTCCCGACAGTTCCAGACATCCTGGGGAGGGCGGGTCGCGAGAATTTTCGCGTTGCGTCCAGAATCGTCGATGCGACAACCAGGAGACATTTGCTCTCCTTCTACGGCTTTGCTCGTTTCGTCGACGAGATCGGCGACGCGTACAGCGGCGACCGGATAGCCGCCCTCGACTGGGTCGCCGCGAAGACGAAGGCGGCCCTAGTCGGACCCGGAGACGAGCACCCGCTGATCGCACGAGCGGCGGCATCCGTGAGAGAGCTCGAGACCGACCCCCGGCCTCTGTTCGATCTGTTGGAAGCGAACCGGATGGATCAACGAAACACCCGCTACGAGACTTTCGACGATCTGCTCCGCTACTGCACATTTTCGGCCAACCCTGTAGGCAGGCTGGTTCTGGCCGCCTTCCGCTGCGACGTCCGTGACGCCCGGGAGCACTCGGATGACATCTGCACAGGCCTGCAGATCGTCGAGCACTGCGCTGATATGGCCGAGGACTACCGTGCAGGGCGCATTTACATCCCCGCCGAGGACTGGCGCCGGTTCGACGTCGAGCCTTCGGCTGTAACATCGCCGGCCGCGTCGAGCTACGAGCTCAGGGCACTTGTGGCCTTCGAGTTGGCCCGCGCCCGACGCTTCCTCGACGCCGGTCTGCCCTTGGTGGACCTGCTGGCGCCCAGACTCCGGTGGGCAACCGCCGGGTTCTGGGCAGGAGGCAGAGCCGCCATCGACGGCATCGCATCCCGGGACTTCGACGTTTCGGCGCCAGCGGCAACCCCCAAAGCATCAAGGGTGCTACTCCACCTCGTCGATGCGTTCGTGCGCCAGCCCGAGTTGAGGCGACCGAAGCCATGAACCTCGACGCTGCCTACGAGGCGTGTGAGAAGATCACGGCGTCGCAAGCCCGGAACTTCTACTACGGGATCAAGCTGCTTCCCAAGCCGAAACGTCAAGCAATGTCGGCGCTTTACGCGCTCGCCCGGCGAATCGACGACATCGGCGACGGACCGCTCGCACCGCCTGAGAAACTTGCCGCGCTCGAAGACGCCCGCTCGAAGATCACCGACCTGCGCCGCGAACCGAGCGTATCGCTCGCGGCTACTGACCCGGTGATGATCGCGATGGCCGACGCATCGAGGCGATGGAGCATCCCCCTGGACGCCCTCGAAGAGCTGGTGGACGGATGCGAGAAGGACGTCGCCGGAACTGTGTACGAAACTTTCGAGGACCTCGTGGTCTACTGCCGGAAAGTCGCCGGCACGATCGGCAGATGCAGCCTTGCGGTGTACGGTTCGAGTGACGGCGCCGGGGAACGGCCCCGGGCGCTCGCCGACGACCTCGGCGTGGCCCTGCAGTTGACCAACATCCTCCGAGACGTCGTCGAAGACCACCGCGAGATGGGTCGCGTCTACCTTCCGAGCAAGGATCTCGCCCGTTTCGACGTCGACGAGCACTTGCGAGGAAAGCCCGACGACCTCGTCGCTTTGATCAGCTTCGAGGCGGGTAGGGCTTGCGAATGGTACGACAGAGGCTTGCCGCTTCTGGACCTCCTCGACCGTCGCTCACGGGCCTGCACAGCAGCGATGGCCGGCATATACCGAAAGCTGCTCGAGCGGATTCGCAGGGACCCCGAAGCGGTCTTAAGGGGCCGTATTTCCTTGTCGGTCCCCGAGAAATCCGCCGTCGCGTTCAAGGCGATACTCACGGGACACTCGTGAGAGCGGAGACCCCCTTGGCCGGCCTGCGCGTGACGGTGCTCGGCGCCGGTCTCGCCGGTATCGCCGCAGCTCTAGAAGCGGCCGACCTCGGGGCCTCGGTAACACTGCTCGAACGCACCAACCGCCTCGGGGGGCTGACGTGGTCATTCCAGCGGAACGGCTTGTCCATGGACAACGGACAGCACGTCTTCCTCGGGTGCTGCTCCGAATACCTGCGCTTCTTGAACCGAATCGGATCCGATCGCGACGTGGTCGGCCCGATGCCGCTCGACGTGCCCGTCGTGTCCGAGGTGTCTCGAGCGGGGCGGGGCGGCTCCGACTCTTTGACGGTTTCAAGGTTGAGAAGGAGGGACCTGCCGGTCCCGTTCTACCTCGCCGGCTCGCTTCTCGCCTACAGGCACATATCCGTCGCGGCTCGCCTTTCCCTCGGACGGGCACTCGCTGCCATCGCAGCACTTCGAGTTGACGATGCCCACCTCGACGAGGTCAACTTCGCTGATTGGCTCAGGTCGCACGGCCAGTCGAGCGAAGCCATCGAAGCGGTATGGGACCTGATTACGGTTCCTACGGTCAACCTTCCATGCACGGAGACTTCCCTTGCGGTGGCGGTCAAAGTCTTCAAGACCAGCCTGCTCGCCGGCCGGTCATCTTGTGACATCGGCTGGAGTAACGTGCCACTTGGCGTACTGCACGGTGAGCGCTCGCAAAAGGCTCTCGACAAAGCGGGTGTGCGAATCCAACTCGCAACACGCGTCCGCCACATTGCCAGACATGCGGATGCTTGGAGCCTCGCGACCGACCGAGGAAACTTCGACGCAGACGCAGTCATCGTTTGCCTACCAAACGATGAGGCGGCAACATTGGTTCCCGAATCCGTAGCGCCGCAGCGGCGCCTGTGGTCCGAGCTCGGCTTCTCGGCGGTGATCGACGTGCACCTCGTGTTTGACCGGACCGTTATGCAATGGCCGGTCATGGCCGCCCTGCACTCCCCCGTCCAGTGGGTCTTCGACCGCTCCGTGGCATCCGGCCTACGCGCCGAAGGCGACACAAGTGCGGCACGTTTCGCGGATTCGCTTGTCACATCCAATCGACTTACGAGGGAGCCCGGCGACGACCTACCGCAGTACCTGGCCGTCTCTTTGTCCGCCGCCGACAGCCTGCTCGGGGAAAAGCCTGAGCGCATCGTCCAACTGATCTCGGCCGCGCTGCGCCGCCTCCTACCCGACGCGCGTGAGGCGACCCTGCTCGATTCGGTGGTAACCAAAGAACGCAGAGCCACCTTCCGGGCTGCGCCAGGATCTCGGGCCATGCGGGCACGCACCGCAACCAACGACCCTTCACTCACCATTGCAGGAGCTTGGACCGATACCGGCTGGCCGGCGACGATGGAAGGTGCCGTCCGAAGCGGCGTCGCCGCAGCACGCGCCCTCCTCGGATGTGGCCCTGCGCCGCAGCTTCTTCGTAACCGCACTCGAACCACCGAGATCGACGGCGCTACCGGAGGAACCGCCGCCATTGGGACCGCTCAAATCGAGGCCGCCCACATCGAAACCACCCAGGAGGTGGCGTGACCCCTACATTCGCCGTTGCCGAGCTGCTCGAACGATGCCGGATCGCGATCAACCCTGCGCTCGGCGAGGCGGTCGACCGCCTGACACCGGACCTGCGGCTAATCGCCAGTTACCATTTCGGCTGGAGCGACCCTTCAGGCCAACCAACGAAAGCTCCCAGCGGCAAAGGAGTGCGATCCACGCTTGCGATACTCGGCGCGGAGGCATCGTGGGCGCAGTCGGAGGTTGGGATTCCTGGTGGGGTCGCTGTCGAGCTGGTGCACAACTTTTCGCTCATACATGACGACATCATCGATACCGACGCCGAGCGTCATCACCGGCCGACGGTCTGGACCGAGTTCGGGGTAGGTCCGGCGATCGTCGCCGGAGACGCCCTGGCCGTACTCGCGCATCAGGTCCTGCTCGAGTCGTCGCCCGAGCGTGGAGCGGCGGCATCGTGCGCTCTCGCAGAGGCAACAGCCATGATGATCGCCGGGCAGGCTGACGACATTGCCTTCGAGAAGCGTCGGGACGTGTCCGTCGAGCAGTGCACCGCTATGTCAGCTGCCAAGACGGGGGCGCTTCTCGGTTGCGCCTCGTCTATCGGCGCGATCCTCGCGGGCGCGCCAGATGCAGCGGTGCGGGCCCTTCACGACTTCGGCCTTCATCTCGGATTAGCGTTCCAGGCGGTCGATGACCTGCTCGGAATCTGGGGTGATCCGCTGACGACGGGCAAACCCTCGGGCAATGATCTGCGACAGCGCAAGAAGTCGCTGCCGGTCGTGGCCGCTCTGGCTGCGGCGGGTCCTGAAGCAGACGAGCTTCGATCGCTTCTTCTCGGCGAGCCGGGCGAGACACTCGGACCGCTTCAGGCGGACGAGGTCGCCAGGGCCCGCTACCTGGTCGAAGCTTGCGGCGGGAGGGAGTGGACGACGGTGCGCGCCAAGGCAAACCTCGACAGCGCGCTGGGCGCTTTGGAGCGGGTGAGACTGTCCGCACTACCGCACCGTGATCTCGCCGATCTAGCCGTGTACATAGTGGAGCGGGACTTTTGACTCAGCTCGAGAATCCACCGGTAACGACGCCAGTTACGGCCACGCCGCTCGCATTGAGGTTGGACCACTCCGATGAGGCCGCCGCGATGTCCGGGGCCCCCGTGGAGCCGTCCGAGGACGTGACACGGGCTCTTAAGGCTGGGCGCGAGCACCTGCTAGGTCTGCAGAGCATTGAAGGCTGGTGGAAGGGCGAGCTGGAGACAAACGTGTCGATGGACGCCGAGGACGTGATGCTGCGTCACTTCCTCGGCATTCTCGAACCGGGCCGCACTGGCCGAACAGCCCAATGGATACGCTCGAAGCAGCTTCCAGATGGTGGTTGGGCGACCTTCTTCGGCGGTCCGGACGACTTGTCGGTCACCATCGAGGCGTACGTGGCGTTGCGGCTCGCAGGCGACGACCCCGATTCCGAGCACATGCGGCGGGCCTCGAGTTGGGTGCGCGCCCACGGTGGTATCGCAGGAAGCCGTGTCTTCACAAGGATCTGGATGGCCGTTCTAGGAGCCTGGTCCTGGGAAGACCTTCCTGTCGTGCCCCCAGAGATCATGCATCTACCGAGGTGGATTCCCCTCGACATCTACGACTTCGCCTGCTGGGCACGCCAGACGGTCGTAGCACTTTGCGTTGTCATGTCCCATAAGCCGGCAGTCCCGCTGCCGTTCGGGCTTGGCGAGCTGCATTCTACGGACCAGTCCTCTCGGCGTTCATCCCGGAAAGTCACGTCGGCCACGTCAGCAGGCTTCCTTCTCCTCGACCGTCTATTGCATTTCTATGGCAGGGCACCGAAATGGCTCTTGCCGGCGCAAATGCTACGGAGGAACGCCTTGGCAAAAGCCGAACGGTGGATCCTCGCCCGTCAAGAAGCCGACGGGCTTTGGGGTGGTATCCAGCCTCCCGTGGTCTATTCGATCATCGCGTTGCGCTTGCAGGGATATTCGCTCGAACATCCGGTCCTCGCTGCGGCCTTGCGGGGCCTCGACCGCTTCACAGTCGAGGACGAGCTCGGCCAACGCCTGGAAGCGTGCCAGTCGCCGGTGTGGGATACGGCCCTCGCGATAGTCGCCTTGAGGGACGCCGGTCTCCGAGAGGACGACCCGGCGATCGTCCGGGCGGCGAGCTGGTTGCTCGGCGAAGAGGTCGCAGTGCGAGGAGATTGGGCCGAGAGACGCAAATCTCTTGCGCCCGGTGGCTGGGCCTTCGAGTTCCACAACGACCGGTACCCCGACATCGACGACACGGCAGAGGTGGTGATCGCTCTCCGCAGGGCCCTCGCGACGCCCGAGATCCAGGCCGCCTGCAGCCGGGGGGTGTCGTGGTCGGTCGGGATGCAAAGCCGGTCGGGAGGGTGGGGGGCGTTCGACGTCGACAATGACAGCTCGGCGGTAGCGCAGTTGCCGTTCTGCGACTTCGGTGAGGTGACAGACCCGCCCTCGGCCGACGTAACCGCGCACATGGTGGAGATGCTCGCCACCGAGACGGCAGTCGACGCCGAAGTGGTCAGGCGTGGCGTCGACTGGCTTTGGGAGGCCCAGGAACCGGACGGATCCTGGTTCGGTCGCTGGGGCGTGAACTACGTCTACGGGACTGGCGCCGTCGTTCCAGCGCTGATTGCTGCCGGTGTGCCTCGAGGTGATCGGAGGATCGCCGCAGCGCTGACGTGGCTCGAAGTCCATCAGAACAGCGACGGGGGGTGGGGCGAGGACCTTCGCTCCTACGTCGACGACTCCTGGCGCGGTCGGGGGGCCTCCACGCCGTCACAAACAGCGTGGGCACTCCTGGCGCTCCTGGCTGGCGGCGACCCGCAAGCCGCCTGTGTCGAGCGGGGCGTTCAATGGCTGGTCGACAACCAGGAGACCGACGGATCCTGGGACGAGCCGTATTTCACCGGTACGGGCTTCCCGTGGGATTTCAGCATCAACTACCACCTGTATCGAATCGTTTGGCCCATCACAGCGCTCGGCAGATACGTGAGGGCGTTGACAGGCAGCGTGCAGACGTGACACGCGGCGGCGTTCTGATACTTGCTCCGTTGCGCCTGGAGGCTAGGGCGCTTTCACAAGGTGCGCCTGACGCGTGGGTGGTCAGGACCGGTGCGGGCCCGCTTCGTTCGTCGTGCTCGGCTAGCCGGATCATCGCCGCTGCGGGAACCGACGATGTACGTACCCCGCACGCCGTGGCGATTGCAGGTGTCGCTGGCGGACTTGACAGGAATCTCCCCGCTGGAACTTTGGTCGTAGCGGACAAGGTCATCGACGAAACGGGGAGGGTCGCAGCGTTGCTGCCGTCCGCACCTCTCATCGCCGCAGAGCTAAACGCCCGGGGGCAACGCGCTGTCACCGGAACGGTAGCGAGCGCCCGCGCAGTTGTTGAAGGGGCGCGCGAGAGGGCGGCCCTCGCAGCGCTCGGTGCCGTCGCTGTGGACACCGAATCGGCGTGGCTCGTCTCGGCGCCTTGGGGTGTGCCCACTGCAGTTATCCGTGTCATCGTCGACACCCCCGACCGCGAGCTGCGATCCTTGGCGACAGTCACTGGCGGCATTAAGGCGCTAGCGGTATTGAGCAGGGCAGCGAAGGTGCTCGTCGAGTGGGGCGAAACGATAGCAGCGAGAGAGGTGCTCCTCGCGAGTCCGCGATCGTTTTGCGCAGGGGTGGAGCGGGCGATAGACACCGTCATTCGCTGCATCGACAAGTTCGCCACACCGGTGTACGTCAGACGCCACATCGTCCACAACCGCCACGTTGTCGAGTACCTAGAGTCCGTCGGGGCGACCTTCGTGCAGGAACTCGACGACGTACCTGACGGGGCAACGGTCATCTTCTCTGCGCACGGAGTCTCGCCGGCCGTCCGACGGGCCGCCGAGGCGAGGGCCCTGAACGTCGTGGACGCGACCTGCCCCCTCGTTGCCAAGGTCCACAGCGAAGTTCGCCGCTTCTCGGCGAGGTCCCGGCAAGTGATCTTCATCGGCCATGCGCGTCACGACGAGACGGAAGGCACCCTCGGCGAAGCCCCCGACATGCTGGTCGTCGAGACCGCGCGCGATGTCGCTGCGCTCGAAGTCGCCGACCCGGGCCGGCTTGCGTATGTCACACAGACGACGTTGTCCTCAGATGACGTGCAAGATGTCCTGGCCGAGCTCACTTCCAGATTTCCGGCAATCGTAGGGCCAGCGGCAAACGACATCTGCTATGCCACGCAGAACCGCCAGGAAGCGCTCCGGGCGATAGCTCCCCGCTGCAACACGGTGATCGTCGTCGGCTCGCCGGAGTCCTCGAATGCCAACCGTCTCGTCGAAGTGGCTAGACGAAGCACCGGGAAAGTGCTCCTCGTCAACGACGAGCGTGACCTGCGCTTCGAAGATTTGCGAAATGCGCCCGTCGTCGGTGTGACAGCAGCTGCATCTACACCCGAGACGGTTGTGGACCGTGTTCTCGACGCCCTGCGTGGCGTCGGGCCCGCAGAGGTACGCGAAGTCTCTTCTACAAGTGAGAACACGTCGTTCTCGCTTCCAATGGAGGTCAGATAGTGGGAATCCCGATACGTCAAAGCCTGAAGATAGGGACATACCTAGCCCGACAGAAGCTCTCGGGAAGGGAGAAGTTTCCCCTCATCGTGGAGCTCGAACCCCTCTTCGCGTGCAACCTCGAGTGCAACGGATGCGGCAAGATCCAGTACCCGACCGAGATCCTGAGAAAGCGGTTATCGGTAGAAGCTGCCGTCGCCGCCGTCGAAGAGTGCGGGGCGCCCATGGTCTCCATAGCGGGAGGAGAACCGCTCCTGCACCCCGACATAGACAAGATGACAGTCGCACTGCTGGATCGCGGTCGCTACGTGTACCTTTGCACGAATGCCCTCCTGCTTGAGCGCAAAATGGACCGCTTCACACCCCACAACCGCTTCAGCTGGGTCATCCACATCGACGGCCTGCGCGAACGACACGACGAGTCTGTAAGCCGCGAAGGCACATTCGACAAGGCGGTCGCAGCTATCGCAGCCGCGAAGGCACGAGGGTTCAAGGTAACTACGAACACGACTTTCTTCGCCACCGATTCGCCGACGACGATCCGCGAGGTCCTCGACTTCTTGAACGACGACGTCGGTGTCGACCAGATGATGATCTCGCCTGGATACGCCTATGAGAAAGCCCCCGATCAAGTTCACTTCCTGAGCACGCGCACGTCGCAGCAAATCTTCAAAGAGGCGTTCGCCGGAGGCCGGAGAAAGAAGTGGCGGCTCAACCACAGTCCCCTGTTCCTGGACTTCTTGGAAGGCAAAGCGAACTTCCAGTGCACTCCGTGGGGTATCCCGAGCTACTCCGTGTTCGGATGGCAGAAGCCGTGCTATTTGATGGCAGACGGCTACACGCAGACCTACAAGGAGCTGGTTGACACCACGGACTGGGACGCCTACGGGAGAGGCAACGACCCGCGCTGCGAGAACTGCATGGCGCACTGCGGATACGAGCCGAGCGCCGTACTCGCAACGACGAAATCTCTTCGCCAGTCGATACGAGCAGCGGTCGGCTCGTAATGGGATTCGACCTGAAGGACCTGCTGGAGTCCCGCTCAGGAGAAGGAGCGGAGCTTTGGTCGCGCTACCTGAACCCCCAGACGGCAAGGGTCCTTCACTCGGTCGGCCTCGACCGCAAATGGGTTCGCGCCGAAGGCCCGTACCTGTGGGACGACCAAGGCGACACCTACCTGGATTGGCTTGCGGGATTCGGAGTGTTCGGGCTCGGGCGCAATCACCCGGTGGTGCGGCGCGCTCTGTCGCAGGTGCTCGACGGTGAGTTGGCCGACATGGTCAAGATGGACACGCCTCTGCTAGCCGGACTGCTCGCCGAAGCGCTGGTTGCCCGAGCCCCGTACCTGGACCGCGTGTATCTGTGTAACAGTGGCACGGAAGCGGTCGAGGCTGCGATCAAGTTCGCCCGCTACTACACCAAGCGACCTCGAATCCTCTATTGCGGACATGCCTACCACGGACTGACCGCCGGCGCCCTGTCAGTTAACGGCGGGAAGTCCTTCAAAGCCGGGTTCGGCCCGATGTTGCCTGGCACCGAGATTCCGTTCGGCGACCTCAGTGCCCTCGAGCGGGCGGCATCGAAAGGCGATGTCGCAGCGCTAATCGTCGAGCCGGTGCAAGGAAAAGGCGTCCAGGTAGCGCCGCCCGGTTTTCTAGCTGGCGCAGCGCGCGTGTTGCACGATAGGGGCGCGCTGCTCATCTGCGACGAGGTCCAAGCAGGCCTTGGCCGCACTGGGCGTTTCTTCAGCTTCGAGCATGACGGGGTACAACCCGACGTGGTCACGATCGCGAAGACCCTTTCCGGCGGGTTCGTCCCGGTCGCAGCGACGATGGCCAGGCAAGCCGTCTTTTCCGCTGTGTACTCGTCCATGACGAGGGTCCTCGTCCACGACACCACCTACAGCCACAACAACATGGCAGCGGCCGCCGGGTTGGCGGCGCTCAGCGTCATCGACGACGAAGGCCTCATAACCAATGCAGCCGAACGCGGCGAGGAACTGCGTCGAGCGCTCGAAGACGCCGCAGCGCGCTTCGAATTCATCAGCGACGTCCGAGGGCGAGGCCTGATGATCGGCGTCGAGTTCGGGATGCCATCGTCGATTCGCCTCAAGAGCCGCTATGCCCCCCTCACGCT
>JAJZDJ010000288.1 GCA_021828685.1 Actinomycetes bacterium
TGTTGCAGCTACCGCCCGAACCGCCATTGAAGGCGACGGGAGAGTTGCATCCGCCTGCGGAGCCGTAGTCTACGTACGGCATCCCGTCAGCAGAGAGCTGGCCGACCCACGGCCCAACAACCGCATAAGAATTGAAGCTCGTTTCGATGTCGTCCGCCGCCTCCACAGATACCTGGGATCCATAACCATTCTGACTAACCCAACCTTTGACGGCATCGATCATGTCAACCCACTGCTGCCCGAATGCAGCGCTGACCCCCAACGAACTGTTGGTGCCCACCCCAATAGTCGCTACTGTCGTCGAGTCTGATCCGGTGCACTGAAAGTAGCCATACGCGAATTGCTCCACGTATGATTCGATCTGCGCTGTCGACATCGGTAAGGAGCCGTCAGGGGCGCCTAGCACTGATGGGGTTTGGCTACCTGACGACGTTTGGCCACCGAAGTCCAAAATGTCCAGACTGAACTGGCCGGTCTGAGCATCCTTCTGACCTTGCACGCAGCCGTTCGTGTAACCCTCGCCAGACGAGGTGCTAACTACGTAGTAGGAGGAATCAACGGGTGGCTGGGTCTGGGTTGCAGCTGCATGCACTTCGGGCAGCCCGAAAGTGAGACCACCGAGTAGCGCTAACCCCCCCCGACCCGTCCGAGGATTCTGACCACCTTGCCACCTCCATGCCACCGGCGAACTTGATTTTTTTCACCATCACCATAGGCCTGAGCATGCTGATAGTCAACAAGTAGCGACCGATTTACATCGCACGGTGAGCGGCCAGCGCTCACCGTCACTCGGGCGCTCCGTGTCGCAGCGATGTCGGCCCGGTACATGCTCGCCGGGGGCATGTGACTATGTTCACCGGCCCCGCTGGTTGCCGGCTGTCGCCGCGGTATAGCTCAGCTGGCGACCAGCTTCGCGATCCGCCCGATCCCCTCCTCCAAATCCGAGTCGGCGAGCGCATAGGAGAATCTTGCGTAGCCGGGAGCCCCGAACGCTTCTCCCGGCACGAACGCCACCTTTGCCTCGTCCAACACGAGCGACGCAAGTTCGAGCGACGTCGGCGCGACACGGCCAGCGATCGGCCTGCCGAGAAGTCCCTCTACGCTCGGGAAGGCGTAGAACGCTCCCTGAGGCGGAGGGCAGGTGACACCTGGAATGTCGTTGAGCATGCCGGTGATGGTCCGTCGGCGCCGGTCATATACCGAGCGCATCTCCTCGACAGCACTCAGGTCCCCGCTGACCGCCGCAAGAGCGGCCCGCTGCGCGACGTTGCAGACGTTGGCGGTCGCGTGCGAGTGGAGGTTCGTGGCGGCGACGACCAGGTCGGCCGGCCCGATGATCCAGCCGACCCGCCAGCCCGTCATGGCGTAGGTCTTGGCTACGCCGTTCACGACCACGCATGTATCGGCGAGGTCGGGAACCACGGCCGGCATGGAAGTGAACCGAGTTTCACCGTACACGAGATGCTCGTAGATCTCGTCTGTCAGTACCCACACGCCCGAGTCGACCGCCCAGCGTCCGATCTCCTCCACCTCGTCGGCGTCATAGACAGCTCCCGTCGGGTTGGAGGGCGAGACAAAGAGGAGCACCTTCGTCCGCGAGGTCCTCGCAGATTCGAGCTGGTCGACGGTCACCTTGAACCCTGACTGCCACGAGGTGGGGACCTCGACCGGCACTCCGCCGGCGAGTCGGATCGACTCCGGGTACGTGGTCCAGTACGGGGTTGGCATGAGAACCTCGTCGCCGGGATCGAGAAGCGCTGCGAAAGCCTCCTGCACCGCCTGCTTTCCGCCGTTGGTGACCAGCACCTGGGATGGCGCCACGTCCAGTCCCGAGTCGCGCTTCGTCTTGGCAGCTATCGCTGCCTTCAGCTCGGGAAGCCCGCCCGCGGGAGTGTACTTGTGGTTCTTCGGGTCCAGGCATGCTGCCACGGCCGCGTCCACGATGTGGCCGGGCGTGGGGAAGTCAGGCTCGCCTGCCCCGAAGCCGATGACGTCCTCTCCGGAGGCCTTGAGCGCCTTGGCTTTCGCGTCGATGGCGAGTGTGGCGGATTCGGTTACTGCCGATATGCGTTGTGAGATGCGACCCATGAGATGTAATGCTTTCACAGTGGCCAACCCCAATGTGACAGACATCCGAATTCCCACTTCGCTGCTCCCCCGAGACGGCCGCTTCGGCTGCGGCCCAACCAAGGTCCGCCCGGAGGCGGCCGACGCGCTCCACGCCGTCTCGGCAAGCCTGCTCGGCACCAGCCACCGCCAGGAGCCAGTCCGTGCCCTGGTCGGGAGGCTGCGCCATGGGCTCGCCGAGCTCTTCTCCCTCCCAGACGGATACGAGGTCGTGATCGGCAACGGGGGCTCCACCGCCTTCTGGGACGTCGCGACCTTCGGGCTCATCGACTCGACGAGCCAGCACCTGGTCTTCGGCGAGTTCTCCGCCAAGTTCGCCGAGGCCGCCCAGGCTGCGCCGCACCTTAGCAACCCACAGCTGGTCAGGTCTGCTGTGGGAACCCACCCATGGCCCGAACCCTCGCACGACGTCGACTTGTACGCTCTCACCCACAACGAGACCTCGACCGGCGTAATGATGACTCCCATACGGCCAGCGGGAAGCCATGACGCCATCGTGGCAGTCGACGCCACCTCAGCAGCCGGTGGCCTTCGCTTCGACCCGTCTCAAGTGGACGCATACTACTTCGCTCCGCAGAAGTCCTTTGCGTCCGACGGAGGCCTCTGGGTGGCGCTTCTGTCGCCGGCAGCCCTCCAGCGTGTCGCCCGTATAGGCGAGAGCGGCCGGTGGATGCCCGCTTTCTTGGATCTTCGTATCGCCATCGACCAGAGCCGCCTCGACCAGACCTACAACACCCCTGCCGTTGCCACACTCTTCCTGTTCGTCGAACAGCTCGACTGGATGCTCGCGAACGGTGGTCTCGACTTCGCCGCTGGACGTAGCGAACGCTCCGCTCAGATCCTCTACTCGTGGGCGGAGCACTCGACGTTCGCTACGCCGTTCGTTG
>JAJZDJ010000289.1 GCA_021828685.1 Actinomycetes bacterium
CTTTGCTGATCGGCAGACAACGGGCCGCAAGAGCCGGCCGCAGGATCACCAAAAGCCTGCTGGTGGCGGGCGTTGGGGCGGACGCGGTCCAATTTTTCCCACCCGAAGCATCTCCTGGACACTTTCTCCCGTCTCCGGCGATCCCGCCTGTCCCCCACTACGCCCTCGGGAAGGCCCCGCTACCGGCTTGCGATCTGGGACTTAAACCGATCGTTGAATGGGACGAGTCGGTGATCGAGTGGTCAGCCCGCCTGACCAGCGTCGGCGGGGTCTGGTTGCCCCGGCGACGCCGTGGGCAAGCCAGAGGCCTTCGCAGCACTGACAAGCCGGTAGTCGTAGGCGACGAACACCGTGAGCTCACCTCGCAGGAGGGCCGCGGAGGCCACGTGCAGGGCATCGAGGGTACGCAGGAGCGGGCCACCGATCTCCGCGGCGAGATCCTGCACGCCACGATCGAGTGGCACGAGGTCAAGGTCCGCAACCACGGCCCGGGCCTCCGCGAGCACCTCGCTACCAGCTCGTCGGGAGGCGCGGAGCACCTCCACCCGCCCCAGCTCGCTGGTGACGACCGGGGCGTCCGCCTGAGTGTCGAGCCACTCGCTCAATGCCACGGTCTCCTCCTCTTCCCGGATCAACTTCATCAACGCCGAGGAGTCGAAATAGATCACAGCCGCTCCGAGCGCTCGGCATCGAGCAGTTCCTGATTGGTCGGCTGGTCCGGGCCGACCGGAACTGGTCGGGGCGAGCGCAGACGCCCGGTAGGGCTCGACGCGGGAATAAGTCGACCGGCGGCGACCAAGCGGTCCCTTGTCGTTCTGGAAGCCTCTGGCGGCACGAGCAGGGCGACGAGCACGCCACGCTCGCTCACCTCTATGGTCTGGCCCATCTTGACCAGGGTCAAGTACTGCGAAGCATTCTGACGTAGCTCCCGAATACCGATACGAGTCACCGGTAAATCAGTGTAGCACCTCCCGTGCTACATGGCCGTACGACGATCCACAGATGTACGGTCGCCGTGCCGACGAGGGCCACTGACTCGGTCGAGTCGGAGCTCGAGTCTTGGTCCACCAGCGTCCAGCTCACGACGTAGGGTCTGACCTCGTGTGGCTGGCTCGGGAGCGCGAGTTCGACGGGTGCGTCGAGCGGACGTTCTCGCTCGATGCGCCGACTGGTGCCCGAGGATGGCCGCTTTGCCGCGGTGGCGATCGATGGGCCCTACCACGGTGACCGTGTGGCGCAACCACTCTCGGCGACCCGGTATCAATAGTTGATCGCGAACGAGGGGGGTTGGCGTCGTCGCGCAACGCATGATCGGCGACTGGCAGAGGGTTATCGCGGCGCTCGACCTGGAGGGGCTTGCCGATACCACGCGCATCGGCTACCTAGGCATGTCGATGACGAGGTCTTTCCCTCACGCGGCCAGCTCGAGCTGTTTGATCACCTCGCCGCTCCCACCAGGCGCCTGCTCGGCTGCGCAGGCGCTCATGACGAGACGCCGCCCGACGCGATAAGCCATTGGTCAGCGTTCGTCGCGCGCCACATTTAATCTCTGGATGGGCCGTCGCCGGTTGCGGCCCGCCGCGGAGACTTCGACCGTCCGACAGGGGGATGGTCAACCGGTACCGGGTGTCGAAGAGCCGCCCCGTCGTCGCCCTAGCGGGTTCCGCAGACGCGAGCAGCTATCGCTCCTCGGCTGGGCCGAGGAGCGAGTGGCACCAGCAGCCGATCCCTCATTGGTTGCGCTCTCGTGCTTCGAGCGGGCCGACCCAGCGCTCGCTGCCTCGCAACCCGTCGGGATGAGCGCGAAGTATGGACCCGATGGTCTCCGCCAGCGCGGGGACGGCGAAGCGGGTGCGGGTACGGGCGGAGGGCAGCAAAATCAGCCCTGGGTGCGTCCGGCCTTGGGCCAGCCACTCAGCCGCGATCGGCCTGAAGTCCTTGATGTTGTTGGTGATGACGGCGCGGTCCTCAGCGTCCGCCGCCTCTAGGACCATCCGGTCGCTGCGGCCCACCAGATCGTCTCGCTCCGCAACGGCATAGACATCATGGCCATCCTTGCGCAGGAGCACGGCGATTTGAGGCGAGAGTTGCTCGTCGAGCAGTGCCTTCACTCGCGCAAGGCGCTCTCGCCGGCCACAGCTGCCGCGCGGCCGCGCGTGTAGTCGGACTCGTTGAGCGCGATCTCTGCGTCGATGTCGCTGCGGAACTCGCCGTAGTAGGCCGCGGCGGCCTCCACCAAGCCGGCGGGCACCTGCAAGTACTGGGCCGTCTCGGTGATCGATCCGTCGTTGTCGCGGATCGTAGCGATGACTTCCCAGACGTCCAGCCCGCGCCCTACCAGGCTCGCCCGCCGTCCGCTCGGTCCGTCGAGGAACCCGATCAGGGGATGGGCGTCGTGGCGCAGCCCTTCCTCGACGTAACGCTGAGCCAGGGCACGTTCCGCCACGCCGTTACGACGCGCGCCGTCCGCGAGGCGCTGTCGCATGCCTGGCGCCAGACGCAGGGTGTAATGCTCGCTCACCCCGACATCCTACCCACTCAGTGACACCTTGTGACACCGCAGTACGAAGCGCCGCCTCATCGGGGGGACATCCGCGACACGCAAACCGCAACATAGCTTCCCGCGCTTGGCACGCTTCCAAGGCCAAGCGTCGAGCACCCTCCAAGCACGCCGCCGGGCCAGGGAGACCCGGCCCGAGATGGCCGAAGCGCACCTCCAAGCGGTCGCCGAGGCGACAGCTCGCTACTAGGCAGCGATCGGCGCCGACGGCGGACTGGCTAGACAGTCCACCAAACCGCTATCGGCAGCACGCCGCCGGGAGCAGACAACGACAGGCGGCGAAGGACGGGTCATAGACTCGCAGCGTGACGAAAGCGAAGGGGCGGTCTCGTCAGACGGCGGGGCTCAAGGATTTGTCGGTCGATCTCACCCGCGATCAGCTTTCGCGTGCCCAAACGGGTGCTCTTGTGGCGCGTCTAGTAGCCAAC
>JAJZDJ010000290.1 GCA_021828685.1 Actinomycetes bacterium
TTGGGGAACAAGGCGTGCCAGCAATACCGGACGGTGCTCTACCTTCCCGCCGGGGAGCTGTTCGACCGGATCACGATCGCGGAGCGCACCGGGGAGAAGAAACACTGCCTCGGCACGCTCGTCAGGGTCGAGAGCCTGATCATCGACGACTGGTTCCTCACCACCCCCAGCCGGCCCCAAGTCCAGCAGCTGCACACCCTCGTCGACCGGCGCCACAAGACCGCGTCCACGATCTACTGCACCCAGCTGCCACCGGGCCAAAGCCACGACCGGATCGAGGAGAAAATCCTGGCTGACGCCATCCTCGACAGGATCACCGCGAACGCTCACGCCACCGTGTTGACCTGCGACAACTCCATGCGCAAACACTTCAACCAACTCGAATAACCACGACGCCAACACCGGGGCGGGCCACCACCACGGCGGCCCGCCCCACGGCGCCACGGCTCACCCCGACCGGAACACTCGCTCACCACCAAACGGAACAATGGTCCTCAGCCACCGAAATATCCACTCGTCGGTCGTGAGCCGGTCGAGGGCGGGAGTGGTCAGGGGGCGAGGTCTGCTCACAGCTCCGGCCAGCTCCAGACCCGGGATCGGCGGACGGGGAACGCGGGGAGACAGAGCCGGGTTCGGCAGGCGGCGTGGGGGCAGCCGGCGACCGAGGCTGGTTCGACGCGTACATCGGCGACCGCGACGTTCCCGGTAGGCTCCTGGTGTCGGCAGAGAGCGACCAGGCCGCGCCGCTCGTCTTCCTCCAAGTCGAAGCCGGTGGCCTCCACGGTCACGTCGAGCACGGTAGCAGAGATCGGGGGGTCATCTCGTCGTGGAACACCTGGAGGAACCGCGAGAGTTCCTCGTCGGTGTCGTGGGCATCGACGAGGATGTCGTCGATGAGCTGGGCGAGTGACCGCGCCATGGCCCCGCACGTTAGAAGGAGTGGCACTGCGCTGTCACGGCTCTCGGAGGATCCGATGACCACCGGAGCCTTCGCCAGCGCACCGCCGGCGAACGACGCCCGTCAGCATCTGTGGCCGTGGTCCACTCCCAGGTCGCCCGTCCGTCGGGGCCGCTGAAACTCCAGGTCATCTCGAAGATGCCCGGTGCGTTGGCAACTGCCTTCACCCGCAGATTCGCGGGCCACGACGAGGGGATCTTGGTCTCGACGAACCGATCGGCCGCAGCGTTGAAGGCGCGGATCGCGCTGCGGAACTTCTCGCGCTCGTTCTCCGAGAGCCGCTGGTAGTCGGCCTTGAACGGTTCGGTCCGCTCGAACCTCACGAATCGAGGTCTGCCAGCAGCTCCTCGACGCCGTCGACGGTCGTTACGAGTCCGGCGGAGACGGCGTCGTCTGCCCCCCGTTCCATCTGCTGCCAACGGTCAGTCCAGAACCACGTCTGGTCAGCTGGCACGGCCAGGTGCGGGCGCAGCACAATCTCGCCTTCTCGCTCGATGACCTCGACCTGCGCTCCGGGCTTGTCCAACCCGAAGCGGCGCCGGATGGCGGTCGGGATGGCGATGAGACCCCGGCCCTGTACGGCCACGAAGGTGCGATCCTCTCCCACGATGGCAGCATAGCAGAACTACTGCTTTGTCGCATTACTGTAGAGCATCCTGGCTGGGGCAACCCGGGCCCAGCCGCCATCTTGGAGCAACCTCGATGGCGCTTGACTTCACTGGGGGTGGCACGGCTATTTGGAGGTTGCGCGCAGGTGGGTGGCCAACGTCACGCTGGCGACAGCAGCGGCTGGAGACGTTCTCGCAGGTCGGCGAGGTTCGAATACGAGTGACTACGGCCCACCAGGTAGCCCTATGCGAAACCGTGGTGACAACGGATCCCAGCGTCCTGCAATCATCGCCACATGCGCAACAACGGTAAAGAGGTCGACTGGCAACCACGACGTGCCCGTCTCGACGAGGCCCCTGTTGTCGCCGATCTCTGGCTCCTTTCACGCCGGGCCTCGATCCCGCTGATTCCTCTGCCCACCCACAGCGACTTCGAGGTGAGGGCCTGGTTCAAAGAGGTCGTCTTCCCATCGAAGGACGTCTGGGTCATTGAGGCACCCGACCACCTCGTGGCGCTCATGGTGATCGGTAACGTATGGATCGAGCAGCTCTATGTCCACCCAGCGTGGAATAGCCGAGGACTCGGTTCTCGACTGCTGGAGCTCGCGAAACGCGAGCGCTCCCGCTTGGAACTGTGGACCTTCCAGTCGAACGCAGGTGCGAGGCGCTTCTACGAACGGCGCGGATTCGTCACAGCTAAGGTAGAGTAGAGCTTTCAGCAGTCGATCGCGATTCGCAGCGCTGTGCATGCCTGGCTCAGCCGTGCGGATCCCAGGACGCAGATGCGATCGACGAGATAGGCCTTTGCTACCACACGCAGGTTGTCGAAGCTGGCGGCGCACTCAATGGGCATCCCGTCGTCTGGTCCAAGTGGGACCTCCGTCGGGATATTCCTGACTGTGCGCGTAACCGGGGCGGCAAGGACGTTGTTGAGCACAGGGATTGCCGCTGACCTGGTCATGACCAGGAAGGGCCGGCGCCCAAGATCCTCGATCTCGCCCCACCACACTTCTCCGCGGCCAGGTTCGCTCACCATGGCTCTTCGGCGATGGCGTCTCGCAGCGAGGCCACGGCCGCATCGTGCTCGACCGCAGTGGGGGGAGTGCGTCGATAGCCGGCGACGATGGCGCGGTCGATCTGCCGGCGGTGCTCGAGGGTCGTGATGACTTCGACTCCGGCTCGCACAGCAGCCGCCCGGCTCTCGTAGACACCACTCGCGACAAGCGCGTCGAGCTCCCCGAGGAGCTCCTCGGAGAGCCGGATCGCAATCTGCTCGGTAGTCATTGACGCAAGTATACCGTAGCGGGATGGACTCTGGGATGCGCGAACCTGGGATGCGGTCGGGCCCGAATTCACTATCGGTCACCAAGACCATTCTGGACGACCGTGTTGGGAGGAGGCAGGAGTAACGACAC
>JAJZDJ010000291.1 GCA_021828685.1 Actinomycetes bacterium
GGTAGGTGCTGTCGGGGTCGTGTAGCCGACGCCTGTGAGCGCCGCACCTCCCGTCGTCGTAGCGCTCGAGCCTGAAGTCGTCGCCGACCCGCCACTTGGCGTACTCGAACTTGAAGAGGATTTGGCGGAGCTTCCGCAGGCTGCGGCAATAACCGCCACGCCTGCCAAGCCCACACCCAACGAGATGGTGCGGCGATTCTTGATCAAGAGGTACTCCTTTACATTTAGAGTAAGCAATCGGTGAACCCGTCACTCCGCACGAACTTCTGGTCGGCCACGGAAGCCGTATGACTGTCAGAGCGGTGCGGTGAGGACCCGGCGGTAGTTGCGCTGGAGGGGGTAGAGGTAGACGTCCTTTACCGGCAGCGCTCGCTCGTGATTGGTGTCGAGCTTTCCTCGTCCCTGTGTGCGCCCGACGTGGAGCCAGTTCGCTGCCCGGTAGCTCGTCCCGGCAAAGCGGTCGGTTTCCACGAAGGTCTCTAACAGCACCGGTCGATAGCCGTAGGCCGCCATCCAGTCCGACTGCAGCCGGCGTGCCGCGCTCCCGAGGATCGCGGAGGCGAGGTTGGCTACCTTCACGTGCGGCAGGATCAAGAAGCGGGCGTTGCCGACCACGAGGTGGAGCCGGGCTTGGCGTGTGGCTGCGTCCCAACCGATGTGGGCGTCACGGGGTGCGCACTTCCACGCTGAGGAGGCGAACCCGAGTGCGCCGACGGTCCCGACTTCGGTCTCGACTAGGTAGCGCATCTGCGCGCCGGCGAAGGGGACGTAGCCGAGGTAGTGGTGGGTGGCGACGAGTGACCGCCACCTGCGCTTGTGGGCGGCGGTCGCGACCGCGACGAGCTCGAGCTGACCGAGATCATGCAGTGGACCGGGCATCGCTAAGGGAAGCTCGGCGGGGGCCTCCTCGTGACGGGGAATGCGGCCGTTGCGATTGTTGGCGTTGCGGGGAGCCGGCAGGGTCACGAGGCCGTCGTCGGCCATGCGCAGCAGCGCGACCCGGGCCGACATGTCCTTTCTGCGTCCGTCCACCCGCCGCCACCCGAGCTCGTCGCAGACGGCGTCGGCGATCGCCCGGCGCGTGGGCAGGCTGGCCGCCAGGGCGCGCACGACCTCCATCTCCGATGCGGAGAAGTCCCGACCGCAGTACCGCAGCGTCCCGGTCACGGTGCCGGTCCGGCGGGGGGCGCTTTGAAGCGCTCGTGGTCGGCTCCTTTCGCCGTCCAAGGCAGGAACCGGTCGAGCGCCTTGCCTGCAAGTGGCCGGCCGCCGTTCCCCGCGCAGGCGTCGAGATAGGCGCACAGGTAGGTGAGCGGCTTCCAACCCGCCCGCTCGGCAGTAGCAGTGATGGTCCAGACCCTCGCGGCCAAGGCGGCGGCCCACGCCGAGCCAGATCCGTAACAGTTCTTGCGCACCACGACCGGGTTGCGAAGCGCTCGCTCTGCAGCGTTGTTGTCGAGGTCCAGCTCGGGGAAGCTCTCGTGGCGAGCGAGGCCCTCCCACTCGTGGTCAAGCGTCGCGAGCACCTTGCTTGCTGCAGGATGCAAGCTCGCATCGGCCATCTCGACATGACGGGCAGTATCGATGGTGACGAGCGCGGCGGCAAAGTCGTCCTCGGCTTGGACGTGTTCCGCGCTTCCCGCCTCTGAGACGCGAAGCGCCCGGTGTGCGACATAGAGCGCACTGATGCGCTCCAGCCATGCGTTCGCCCAAGCCTTCAGGTCTTTGTGGGCGTCAGAAGCTCGAATGAAGTAGCGGCGGATGTGCGCCCAGCACCACAGCGGGTCGACACCGTCGATGCCTGCGAGGGACTGGTAGACGGTGTAGAAGTCCGAGCTGATGAGCAGGTGGCGCTCTTCTGCAAGCGAGCTCGCCCCGACATCGATACCGAGGTGGTCAGCGACGACCTTGGTCGAGCGCGTCGGGTCGAAAAGGAACACGACGGTGTCTGGCCCGACGAAGGTCCACAACCACCATCGGTTGTTCGCCTTGCCGGCAACCGCCTCGAACACTCTCCAGCTCGTCTCATCGACGTGGAGGTGTCCCGCAGAGGCGTTGCGGGCACGGATCGCTTGATCGAGCGGGGCGAGGAGGGCACAGAGAGCCTTCAGCGTCCCGACCAGGCTGCCCTTTGCGACATCGAGCCCATCTGCTCCAAGCGCGGTGACGATGCGCTCGAGTGGCCGGCCGAGCACGTACTTCTCCACCAGCAGCCGCGCTAAGAACAAGGCGGTGAACAGACCCTTCGGGATTGGCTTCGGGGGGACGGTAGCGACGAGCACGCCAGGAACCGGGCAGTGACATTTGCGCCTGTAGGTGGGGCGGCGGTGAACGATCCGCACGATCCGTACTCGCCAGTCGATCTGCTCGGAGGTCTCTTCCCCGAAGCGCTCGTAGTAAGTCCCGCACTTGGGGCAGACCCGCACGTCTGGAGGGACGTCGTGAACGTGCTCCTCGGTTTCGAGATCGGAGTAGTCCCGCCGCCCGTGCCCCTTGCTGCCGGGCTTCTGGCCACGCCGACGCTTGGTGTCATCGGTGGGCAACGAACTATCCGGACCCTCATCGCCGTCACCGGGGTCGGGCCCCTTCTTCTTCTGCTTCTCGGTCTTCTTGGCGAAAAGCAGCTTGGCCAACGTGGCCACCCTCTCACTCAAAGCGGCGACCATCCCTTTGAGATCGGCGATCTCAGCCCGATCGAGCGCCTCCTGCGCTGTCAGCCGCTCGACCTCGACGGCCAAACGCTCGGCCTCCGCCTTCCAGCGCTCCTCCCCGCTTGACTGTCGCACTGCCACGAGCACCAGGAATACACCACAGCAGCTCGTGTGTCCAGCACCCTCCACTTCACCATCACGTTCCGGGCCGGAGAGGGCAGGAGAGACCTACGGGTTCACCGATTGCTTACGTGGAATCAATGTCGTCCAAGATCGTGGGGAACCCCTTGGAC
>JAJZDJ010000001.1 GCA_021828685.1 Actinomycetes bacterium
GGTCTGGCGGCGGTCGCTCGGGTCGGGCCGTCGGGTGACAAGGCTGCGGGCTTGGAGGTTGCGAACGGTGTGAGTGACATCCCGGCGGTCGAGCACAGCGGCGCTGCCGACATCGGCCTGGCTGGCAGCGCCGAGGTCGCCGAGCACGGCGAGGATGCGGTAGTCGTAGCCGCTCGCTCCCGCCTGGTCGAGGCGCGCGCGGAGCACCCTGTGCGAGCGGGCTGAGGCTTGGGAGAGCTGCCAGGTGGTCAGCTTCGCCAGGCGCGGCGGGGTATCGGGGCTCATTGGTCCTCACGATCGTTGGTCTCACCAATGTAATATAGTATTGTTGGTTGAACCAACGATAGCAACAGGAGGCCCTCCATGCCTGCACGACCCCTTCCCCCTGTAATCGGCGCGACTGAGAACGCGCTGCGGCCGCTGCTCACCCACGCCCTCGCCGCCAGCCTGATAGGCGGCTACGAAGAGTGGGTCTACCTCAACGTTCGGGAGCGGTCCGACGATCCGGCGCTCGTCGAGGAACTGGTTGGCGATGCGCTCAAGCAGCCCGGCGAGGTAGTGACCGCGGTGCGCGCCCGCCTGGTCGATTCCGGTCTGCTCGACACCGAGGGCTCGCTCACGGCATCGGGACGCGAGCAGGTGAACCGCTTGCGCGAGACGGTCTCGGAGATGACCCAGGCGCTGACCGCCGGGATCGACCCGGCTTCGCTCCAGGCCACGATCGACACCCTCGACATCGTGCGCACCCGCGCCGATCAACTGTTCGCAAGTTGAATATCCCAACGTCGGCAGCCACATCGAGGCGTAGCGGTGCCTCTGAAATGCGCCGGACGGTGCTGGGGATTCGTGGTACGAGTCGCGAACATCCACGACACGCTGCCACGGCCCTCCAGCACGGATGATGGCTGTGCGGCGTTTTTGTCACGCCAGGGCCGGGCTGGTGGCGATCTTGACAGCGAATGCGCCAAGAACGGTGGCTGACGTGAGGCGCTGGGCGCGCATCGCGGCGGGGTGGTTCCTGAGGTAGCCGGAAAGGCGTGCAGCGGCGAGAACTACCAGCGCGTTGACGCTAAGCGCAACAAGGATCTGGATGGCGCCAAGTTGGAGGACCTGAGCCCAGAGGTGGCCGGCGGCGGGACGCAGGAATTGGGGGATCAGGGCCCCATACATGAGCGCGATTTTGGGGTTGAGCAGGTTGGTGGTCAGCCCTTTTGCGAAGAGGCGCCGGCGTGAGCTTGGCGCGAGCGCCCGAGTGTCGAACGGGGAGCGGCCGCCAGGGCGGGCCATCTGCCAGGCAAGCCACGCGAGGTAGGCGGCTCCGGCGATTTTCACCGCGAGGTAGGCGTCGGGGACAGCGGCGAACAGTCTTGACAGTCCGGTAGCGGCTGCCGCCAGATAGCAGAGGAAGCCGAGACCGACACCGGCCAGCGAGATCAGTCCGGCGCTTCGCCCTTGTGAGATGGAACGCGACGCCAGGTAGACCATGTTGGGGCCGGGCGTGAGCACCATCATCAGAGCCGCCGCAGCGACACCCAACGCCATCGTAGTTGAGATCACCGCGCCCGCCCAGCCATGAGAAGACCTTCGCGCACCTGTATCCTTTTCGTCCATCGCATGTTCCAACACAGTTTTATGAAGGACAACTTCATAATGGTGGACGACCTGTCGCCTCTGCGGGTGCTGGCTGCGGTCCGTGACCTCGGCACGGTCACCGAAGCTGGGGCGGTGCTGGGGCTAAGCCCATCCGCAGTCAGCCAGCAGCTCAAACGTCTGGGCCGCCGGTTGGAGGCACCGGTAACCGTTCGAAGCGGTCGCCGGGTTACGCTGACCCCGATAGCGCATGACCTGCTCGAACGTGCCACCCCCTTGCTGGATCAACTGGAGGAGGTCCTGCGCAACCTTCCCCCCGCTTCGGGGTCGATCAGCGGGAAGGTCCGCGTCGCGGCGTTCACCACCGCGATCCGCGCCGGAGTCCCTTCGGCTTTGGCGCACCTACGCGCCCTGCATCCGCGGCTCGCCTTCGAGCTGATCGAACTCGATCCCGACGATGCCTACCGCGCTGTGGCGTCCGGCCGAGTGGATCTAGCAGTCGTCCACCACTGGGAGGGCCAGGAGCCGCTGACTCACCCTTCGATCACGACGCGCCGCGTCGGCCGTGACGTGGCAGACGTGATCGCCCGAAAAGACGACTTCCCCCCACACCTCGGATCGCAGCCTCTCGAAGCGCTCAGCGCCCACGACTGGGTTTCTACCGGGCGCGGCACTCTCTGTCACTCCTGGCTGGTCTCCATGTTCGCCGAGGCGGGACGTGCTCCGCAGATCACCGCCCAGCTATCCGACTTCACGCTGCACCTGGACTTCGTACGTGCCGGACTTGGGTTGGCGCTCATACCGCGCCTCGGCCGCTCACCGTTGCCCGAGGACCTTGCGGTGCTCAAGTTGGCCCACCCACCAGCACGAATGGTAGCTATCGCCACTCGCCATGTGCAACGCCATGACCGAGCAATCGAAGCGACCTCCGACCAGCTGCATACGGTGCTCAACGACCACCAGGAAAGCTTGTCCCATCGCTGACCGACTCGTTCCTGGCCGCGGGGAAGTCGAAGGAGGAAGAGGAATCGCGGACCTTCACCGACACGGACGAGGCCCGGTTCGATCGGCTGTTCCAGGCAGCCGCCGCCGAGCCAGGAGACGTGTGAGTTGAAGTCGTGCAGCCCGATACTAACTTCGCTGGGATCGGCCTCGGCGCCATTTTGGCCTAGGAGCGCGACCTCTAGGTTCCCGACGCCCGCGACCGGCCGATCACCGGCGTCAAGATGGGTTGCAGCCGGAGCCGACAAGCCGTTCAGAAGGCACGAAGCCAGTGGGTACATCGGGTCAAGCTCCGAGCGCAACCTCATGGATCTCATCATCACAGCGGGCCTCTTGAATCGCGGTTCCTCCCCTGGGTGATCCGCACTTGTCCGTTCGGGTTCAAACGGCCCTCGATCGCAGCCACAACGTCCAAAGCTGCACCCTGGTAATGGTCAGGACGGTATCCAGCCACGGGTCGCCTGCTAGGGCGGCGGGTACGGCGGCCTCGTTGTCGGCGCATATGACCAGAAGTGCGTCTCCACTGTCGACGTCGTCGCCGAGCGGTCCCCCAAGCAGGATCGTGCCCTTGCTGACGAGTGCGTCCATGAACGCTGCGTGCTCGTCGAAACCATCTTGTGCTCGGCGAGGACGGTCGGATCGCCAGGTGGGACCGTGGGCCACGGTGACCAGGTAGTACGCCACCGTGCAAGGGTAGGCGTCGCCGCTCGCGAGGATCTGCCCCTGGTTTCGGACGGCTCCATCGAAGAGGTAGAAGAACCCGGCGCAAGCGCGCTCATGGGGAGCGGTCGTGTAACCGGTGTCGGCGCGAATGAGCGCGACGGTGTAGCCGTCGGCCTCTCCGAGGATCTTGACGTAGGCGTCGCTGTCGGCTCCCCGCGGTGTCCATCAGAGCTGGGCGTTGTGGCGGATGTCCCAGCCGTCGAGTGACAAGGACCGGTCACTCATGCTCATGGTGGTTCCTTTCGACGCGAAGGTGGAAGCCGCCGCTGTGTGGGAGGGAAGCCCCGGGTAAGTCAGCCGCCGGTTCTAGGCGACAGGCGCTTTGCGCTGCGGCCACGTGACCGGAATCGCGGATCCGACCAGGGTGGAGGTGGAGAAGCGGGTCTGTCCCATCAGGGGCCTGAGCCTGGCGATGATCTGGCGGTGCGGGTCGCTGGCCGCGAAGGCTTGGAGGTGCTCGTTGTCGGTCCACACCGAGAAGGTCCAGAAGGTTCGGTGGCGCAGGTCCGCGTCGAGGGCGTAGCCCACGAGCCCCTCGGCCGACGCCAACTGGCGGCGGACGGCGAAGGTGTCGCGGAGGAACCCCATGATCGAGCGGGCCCTTCGCAACGGGAGCTTTGTGGACATGACCACATACGATCGTTCCGGATCGATCTTCTCCCGGCTCGTCCAAGGCAACGCAGGCACCGTGACTCCTTTGCTATGATGTAAACGGTGTCTACATTGTAGGAGGAGCCTGCGGGGATGTCAAACGTGCGCAGTGGTGGAACCGAGCGGTCCTATCACCACGGTCACCTACGGGAAGCCCTCGTCGACGCCGCGGTCTCGGCGGCTCGAAGTGGCGGGCCCGAGGCGGTGGTGCTACGTGCCGCCACTCGCAAAGCCGGGGTCTCAGCAGGAGCCGCGTACCGCCACTTCGCAGATCGCGATGACCTCCTGCGGGCGGTGGCCCTCCGGTGTTTGGACCACATGGGTGACCTGATGGAGCGCCGGCTGGACGAGGCTGAGCGGCTCCTGGGGCCCGACGGGGCATGGCGGCAGCTCCACGTGGCGGGACGCGCCTATGTCGAGTTTGCCATCAACGAGCCGGGGTGGTTCCACACGGCCTTTGCCATCCCTGTCGAGGCGGAGCCTCGGCGAGAAGGCGGGAACCGGGGGTTGTTCCAGATCCTGGTCGACGTGCTCGACCAGCTGGTCAGCACCGGGGCGATCACTCCCGAGGCGCGCCTGCGCGCCGAGTACGTCGCCTGGTCGTCGGTTCACGGCATCGCCACCTTGGTGACCGGCGGCTCGCTGCGCGACCTACCCCCAACAGAGCGGGACGCGTCGATCGACCGCGTCGTGCGTTCGGTCACTTTCCAGGTCGACAACGTCGAGAACCTGCCGATTTGACTGTACTTGTGGCAATGAGGCGGCCACCGGCAGCCCGCCGACGTCCTGTTTGGACTCTGGCACCGGCCGTGCTGAATGCTGCGAGACCGGCACGTGGAAGATGGCGGACCGCTCAGCTGGCCGTGCCGCGTCCGCCATCAAGTCTGTTCCGCTCACCACGCTGGTGGGCAACGTCGTCGAATCGTGGCGAACCTTCGATGCCGCACTACTACAAGGACGTGCCGACGACCCTGGTCCACCTCCTCGACGACCTAGACGCTTGGCTTCAGCCCAAGTGCCCCTGGGAACTCCCGCTAGTCTACGAATCGTCGGTCTTACTCGGTACCCGAGACGGCGACCGGACGTGGGCATCGTTGAAGCTCTCCCGGTGATCGGTCAGGTCGGCTTAGCTGGTATCGGGGGATTCACGCTGTTCGCGACCATCAGCGACCATCAGCGACCATCAGCGACCAACGACGTCGTCGACAGCTCGCCCACCGGGTCTGAACGTTATCGGGACCTGAACGTCGCCACGTTCAGGTCCCGAGTTGGCGCTATGCGCCACCGAGTCAATCACCGTCGTATCCAGCCGCCTGGGAGCTGACCCGAAGGCGGGCAGCGATAGTGTCGGCCGGCGACGATCACGTCGTGGACCATCGACGGCGGGAAGAGCCCATGGCTTATAACTCCCGGCACTGAATCGAGGTATCGTGAAAGAGTGTCAGGATCACTGAAAGAATAAAGCCAGTCTGCGATGATGCCCCCCTCAGGGCTCCTTGGAGTCGCAGGCCTCCGAATCGCCCCAGGAAGGCGTCGGAAGGTGGACGGCGATCCGAACGCAAGGATCTCGAGCGGGACCGGGGGTGACAGAGCTTCTACGAGCTTGTTGGCGGAGACGATAACCACGAAGCGGTCCGTCGTTGCGGCGACAACCTTTTCACGAGTGTGGGCCGCGCCGGCACCTTTTACCAGCCATCCGTCGGGAGCGACCTGGTCGGCGCCGTCGATAGCAATGTCGAGTCGCGACGGAGCTCCGGGAGAATCGAACGCCTCGATGCTGAGTCCGGCTTCCCGCCCCAGCGTTTCGGTCGCGGGAGAGGTCGCGACACAGTGGATCGACAAGTGGCGAGAGGCGAGAGCGGTAAGCAGGAAGGCGACGGTCGAACCGGTTCCGAGGCCTACTGTCATCCCGTCCTCGACCAGAGCCGCGGCCGTCTCGGCGGCGATTTCCTTCTCGGCCTTGGCCGTTTCGATTTCGAAGCGGTTTCTGTCCCGTTGGTCTCCGTCGGCCATGGAAGAAATCTTGGCATAGCACGACGAGGTCAAGTCGCCGTCGTCAGCGGTCGGCCCGGCAGTTCGTCAAGCCCTTGTCGAAGCGCTACCGTGTCGGAAAGATCACAGCGCCGCAAACCAGCCTCGCGTGCCCCGATTCCAAGGAGAAGTCATGACCATAGCCGTAGGCGACAGGATCCCCGACGTCAAAGTCCAAGTGCCCGGCTCGTCAGGTCCCGAGGCGGCTCAGACAGGTGACCTACTTGGCACCGGAACCGTGGTGCTCTTTGGCGTTCCCGGTGCCTTCACGCCGACCTGCAGCGACCACCACCTGCCAGGGTTCGTGATCAGGTCCGATGACCTGCGCTCCAAGGGCGTGGACAAGGTCTTCTGTGTCTCGGTCAACGACGCGTTCGTCATGGGGGCTTGGGCGCGGGCCAACGAGATCTCAGACGAGGTCGGCATGATCGCAGACGGCTCCGCGGTCTTTACGAAGGAGCTGGGTTTGGACGTCGACCTGACCGGAGGAGGCCTCGGGGTCCGCTCGAAGCGTTACGCTGCGATCATCAAGGACGGAGTTGTCTCCCACCTCGCAGTCGAGGAGACCCTCGGTCTTGACGTGAGCAGCGCCGACGCCGTCCTCGCTGCCCTCGACTGACTCCCACTCGATCCTCGCTGCGCTCGGCTGATTCCGATACCCGGCGGGACCTCACCCCAACGTGACGGACCGGCGTCCTACGTCTAGTAGGCACGTTCATGTCCGATCAAGAAGGCCGTAAACCCGCGCCGATCCCATTGGCTCAACGATCGATGTGATTGGTTCGACCGGATAGTCACTTCTGGAATAAACGGGAATAAACGTGGGTCCCGCTCGGGTCCACGCAGTCGATTGGATTTGTCAGCTGTGTAGGTGTAGCCGAGGTTCACACCTTGACGGCCGCTCCAGACGCAAGACTGTGACCGTAATTGCACATTTTCTGTGCAATTACGGTCACAGAAGATCACGGATCTTGGAATATCATTTCTAGGACGACGACAGGCCGCTCTTAACAGGCCAGCACCACATTCATGCCGGGAGGCCCAGAAAACGTAAACCACGCATCCAAAGCGGACCATCCTCCCGTCGACCCAGAGCATCGTCGTGCTGTCAGAGAGTCGGGAAGCGAGCCCCCACTCGCCGCTTGCGCGACGACAAAAGAGCGTGCGAAGCGGTGTCATTGCGAGGTCCGGTCCCGCTGACATGCGTCGACCCCCGAGATCAGTCCCGGGGTGTGAGGAGGTAGGTAGAAGACGCCTTCGCGATCAGCGTGCCGGCCTCATCGGTCACTTCGGCCTCGACGAAGGTGATACGCGAGCCACCTCCGATCACCCTCGCCGTGCAAGTCAACGCATGCCCGATTCGAGCACCTTTCAAGAAGCTGATCTTCATCTCCGTATTCGCGGTGTAGGCCTTCCGGCCGGCAAGGTTCGTGATTGTTGACGAAGCCATCGCAGTGTCTGCAAAGGCAGCTATGAAACCTCCCTGGACCACCCCGATTGGGTTCGCGAGGTGCTCGCCTGGGGTCATGGTCCAGATGGTTACGCCGGGCTCGGGCTTGTCGACGCAGGCTAGGCCGAGTGTCAGGTCACAGTTTGGTGGAATCCGAAGTCCGGGCTTTCGTGCCGGCGTGTCGGTCATAATCGAACCTGAGAAGGTGACGCCACGGCCAGTTCCTCTCCGCTTTCGGAGGCCGGCTCCGGCCTAGCCTGGGCGGGCAAAGCGCGCAGCCCAGCCCAGACCAGATCCGCTAGGTGGCGCGCCATGAGTTCACCCACGGTGGGGTCGAGGAAGCTGGCGGGTTGCGCCCGCCCGCCCGCAGGCCCGTCCGAGCTTCCGTCCGAGGTCGGGTTTTGCTCGGCCACCCACCGGCGCGCTGCGACCTCGCCGAGACCGACAATCGCGTAGCCGAGGAGCTCCCGGTGGGCCTCGTCGACGTCCGCGTCGATGAGGCGACCAACGATTTTTGCGACCGACTCTTCCAGTCTTTGGACCGGCTCTGAGAACTCTTCGCTGATCCTCGCTCCGCTCGTGAACAACAGCTGGTAGGCGCTGGTCGAGGTGCATACGAAGTGGAAGTAGGACCTGAATCCGGCCAAAACCTTGCAGTAGGGGCTCGACTCAGCCTCGATCATCGCTGACATGTCCTGGACAAGTCTCTCCCCGACAGTGTCAAGGAGCTCGACGAACAGTTCCGTCTTGGACGCAAAGTGATGGTAGAGGACAGGTTTCGTTACGCCAGCAGCCTCTGCGATCTCCTCCATCGAGGTCTCGTGGTAGCCACGGCGGGCGAAGCGTTCGAGAGCGATTTCCAACAGCTGAATTCTGCGTTGCGGAGCCGGCATTCGCCGCCGTAGTAGCACGCTGGTCGAGGTGTTCAAGCCTGATTCGTCTCCTTCATCCAACGATCCTCGCAGACCAGGCCGTATCTTCGCACAAGGGGTGATGGCCGGCCGGCAGGTCGATGTGGACTTCGCCAAATGCGTGCAAACGCGCTTTAGGGTGAACCATGTGGCCTTTTGCCATGGTTAGGCTGCCATGGATTCGAAAGGTCGGCCGACTGGAGCCGACAACATCGGGCGTGAGGCCACCCGATCCAGCGCCAGCGAAGGTGACTAGCAGGCCACCTGAGCCGTTACGGCCCATGCCGGCCCGCCGGGCCGGTACCAGTCTCCTGGCGGTCAAGGCGCGCCGGAGGCGCTTCCGGCTTGTTCCCCCCGCCAGCCACTGAGTCCTAGCTCGCCGCCGAAGCGGACGCACCGAATGGGAGGAATGTTCCATCCGGCGGCGATCATCAGCTTCTCCAGGTGACCTGGAAGATCAGCTAGATCAAAGTGTTGTTTGACGAGCTGATGGTTGTGCGCGAGGACCGTATCATCGGGCTCGCGCAGCCATCGGGACAAGTCTCTCGGGTCCCGGGTACCGAACCACCGGAACCCGAGCCGTCGCAGCTCGTGGCCGACCGGGTAGTCGCCTACCGCGGCGGGTCGACGGAAGATGGCTGCCTCGAGGGGTGGATTACCGAAACCCTCCCATGTAGAGGGGAATGCGACGACGTCACAGGCGGCGTACGCGTGATGGACCCCGCTCGACGGCCCGATCGGTGCCACAGGCCCGCGCCTGACGGGGACGCGCGCTGCAGCGAGAATGGAGTCGAGCTGTCCCTGATACCCCTCCTCCGCCGGTCCGAGAACCCAATAGACGGCGCCGAGATACTCGGCTAATGCGACGCCGGCTGGTATGTCCTTGCGGGGGATTGCTCGGGTCGGCTGCAGCACCACCAGATCGCCAGGACGCGCTCCGAGGGCCTCTCTTGTGGCGTCCCTGTCGCCGTGCGGGGGATCCGTGTCGAAGCAGTTTCGGATCACGGTAGCCGCGATTCCGCGCTGGGCGAGTTGATGCGCCGAAAGCTCGCTAATCGTCACGTGGATCCATGCCGGATCGTCGGGCGGGGGAGGTTCGCCTGCGAAACGCTCTCGCTGCCACGGAAGGTCGTGGTGGCGCATGACGGCCTGTCGTCCGCGCAGTAACTCCGCGACGGCGTCTCTAGCGGTCGGGTTGAGTGGCAGGGAGCACAGATTCTCCACGACCACGACATCTGCGTCGTCGAGGGCTTCCGCGAGCAGAGTGCGGTCGAGGGCTTCGTCACGCTCGCCCGTCAGCCACGCCCCGGCGCTGAGGCCCGGGACCTCTACGTCGACGGGTCCAGAGCCTGCGACGGTTCGCACGTCGAAGCCGAGCTGTCGTAGCGCCCAACCCCATTTAGCGGCTTCCACCGACACTCCGTCGGTGCCCCCGAGACGAAACGACAGCGAAACAGCCAACGGCCGCTGCTCACGGGGCCGTTCGCTTTGTGGAGCTTCCACCTCGTGACACTGTACCGGCGCTCTGCGCGTTGGAGGCTGGCGGTGCCATGATGGACGGCGGTCATGGACGCGAATCAGCTGGTTTTGCATTCCCCGGTCGGGTTCGTGATCGCTTTCGGGGCCGGCGTGATCTCCTTCCTGTCGCCGTGCGTGCTCCCGTTGGTTCCCTCCTATCTCTCGATGATGTCTGGCGTCGGCGTGACCGAGCTGCAGTCGGCGAACCGCCAGAGCCGGGGCCGTCTGCTTCGAGCCACCCTTCTGTTCGTTGCGGGTTTCACGGTGGTCTTCGCTGCCCTTGAAGCGACGGCGAGCGGTCTCGGCCGAGCGCTTAGCGCGCACCAGGTCGCCCTTGATCGTGTTGCTGGGATCGTGATCATCGCGGCCGGCTTGCTGTTTGCGGGTCTGGTGAGTCCGAAGTGGCTTCTTCGTGAACGACGTTTTCACGTGTCGCCGGCACGCCTAGGCGACTGGGGGGCGCCGGTCATGGGGATGGCGTTCGCTTTCGGTTGGACGCCCTGCATCGGACCTGTGCTTGCGGCCGTACTGGCGCTCGCGAGTTCGTCTGAGACCCTGGCCCGAGGCGAGGTGATGCTGGTTGTCTACTCTCTCGGACTCGGCGTCCCTTTCGTGGTGGCGGGCCTCGCGTTCGGGCGGGTTGCAGGCTTCGTCGCATTCTCCAGGCGTCACTTGCGGGCCATAAACGTGACGTCGGGTTTGGCATTGTCGGGGTTGGGTGTACTGCTGCTGACTGGGGAACTCCACGTGCTCTCGAGCGCCTTCACTGACGTCCTCGACGCGGTGGGTCTCGGGCGGCTCGCTTCAGTATGAGGATAGTGACCAGATCGGCGGATCAACTGACAGTCGCAAGTCCACCCGAATGCGCCGAATGGCACTAGCGCTCCGGTGGTAAGTAGCCTTGAGGGGGTGCAATGGAACCGGTGATCCGATTCCGCTCGGCGGTAGCCCTCGCAGGCGGCTTTCCCGTCCTTGCCGGCGTCGACCTCGACGTTGCCGGTGGCGACGTCGCCCTTTTGCGCGGCTCTAACGGGGCAGGCAAGACGAGCATCCTCAGGGCGGCCGCCGGAATCCTTCGCGTCGTGTCCGGTGAAGCTGCCGTGCTTGGTGCTGACCTGGTCTGCGACCAAAGGGCCGTCAGGAGGCGCGTGGGGCTGCTCGGCCACTCCAGCGGGCTCTATGACGACCTGAGCGTCACGGACAACGTTCGCTTCTCCCTGCGGGCCGCGGGCGCACCGGCTGGACGCACTGGTCAAGCCTTGGAGGTTCTCGGCCTGCTCGGTCGCCTTGCGGATGCTCCGGTGCGTTCATTGTCGGCAGGCCAGAGACGCCGGGTGGCTCTGGCAGCACTTGTCGCCAGAGACCCGGAGGTGTGGTTGCTCGACGAGCCCCACGCCGGCCTCGACGCTGAGTACCGCGACGTGCTGGACGGTTTCATAAGGGCGGCGGCGTCGCGGGGGCGGACTGTGCTGGTCGCATCCCACGAAGCGGAGAGAGCGGAGCCGCTTGCCAATCGGATCGTGACTGTGGCTGGCGGCGTTGTGGTAGGTGTGGAGCTCGTGGCGGCTCAACAGACGCCCGGTCAGCAGACGGCCGCCTCGTTAGGAGTGGCGACCGTTGTGGCGTGACGCCGCGCTCGTCGGCGCAAAAGACTTGAGAATCGAGTACCGCAGCAGGGTGGCGACGACCCAGGTAGCGCCGTATGCCGTGCTTGTCCTCGTCCTGTTCGGCTTCGCGTTCGACCAGAACCACACGCTTCTCAGCAAGGTTGCCGCGGGACTCTTCTGGGTCGCGGTCCTGCTCAGCTCACTGCTTACTGTGCAGCGTAGCTGTGCGATAGAAAGCGCCGACGGTGCGCGGGACGCCCTGCGGCTGTCGGGCCTAGACCCGGCCGGCATCTTTCTCGGTAAGACTTTGGCCATTATGGCCCAGTTGTTCGTTTTGGAGCTCGTGCTCGGCATCGGTGTGGTGGTCCTCTTCGGCATCGAACTCCGAGATCCGGCCCTCCTATTCTGTAGCTGTGTCGCCGCGACCGTCGGCCTCGCCGCAGCAGGCACGCTGTACGGCATGATCGCATCGGGGCTCAAGGTGCGAGAGACCCTGCTACCGCTCCTCGTGCTTCCGGTAGTTGCACCGGTCTTGCTAGGCGCCACCCAGACGTGGATGGCGGCCCTCGGAACGGCTAGCGCAGGAACGGACGGTTGGAAATGGCTTTCCCTTGTCGGGGGTTTCGCCGTGATCTACGTCGCAGCCGGAACCCTGGCATTCTCGATACTGGTGGAGGAGTCATGAACTCGAACTTTCCCGAAGGCGGCCTCAAGATAAGGCCTGAGAACCGCGCTGTTGTCGCCAGCTCGAAGTCATGGCGCGGCTCGCCAACCGGCGACAGGGTGACTCTCACGCTCGGCGTGTGCGCACTCGCTACAGCAGCGTTGACGACGTGGCTCGGGCTGTTCGTAACGCCGCCGGACCAGGTCCAGGGTCAGCTTGTCAGGCTCATATACGTACATCCCGCTGTTGCCACGATGTGTTACGCCGGATTCGTCCTGTGCGCCCTCGCCAGCCTCGCCTACCTCTGGCCCCGCACGAGGAGCCGGCGCTGGGACCGCCTCGCCGTAGCCGCGGCCGAGGTTGGCGTTGTCTTCTGCGTGCTCACGCTGGTTACGGGATCCATCTGGGGTCGCCCGACGTGGGGCGTGTGGTGGACTTGGGACCCGCGTCTGACTCTTACAGCTTTGCTTTGCGCCGTCTTCATCGGCTACCTCGCGTTGCGTCGCACCGGAGGTGATCCCGACGCTCTTGCGAAGCGGAGCGCTGTCGTTGCCGTAATCTGCGTGGTGCTGGTACCCATCGACCACGAGGCCACAACTTGGTGGGCGAGCTTGCACCAGACGAGCACCCTGTTTCGTGCCAACCCGCTCATACATGGCGAGCAGCTCTACACCATGCTCCTGTCGTTCGTTGCGTTCGGCCTCGGCTTCGCCTGGCTTGTGATGCATCGCTACCGCCTCGAGGTTCTCGAGGACCGATTCGGGGAGGAGGGCTATGGCCTTGCAATCAAGGAGCGCAGGGCCGAGGGAGGCCGGCGGGTAGGCACCCAGCCCGTTTCGCACCAAGGCGAGATCGCAACATGAACGGCTACGTCGCAGGCGGCTGGGGCGCGACCGCCGGCGTGCTCGCCCTGTACTCGTGGAGGATGCTGCACCGCGGCAGGCTTCTGGCGAGGAAGCTCGACCGGCGAGTGCTACCAGAAAGGGGAAAAAATGGCGGTGACGGCTGACAGTTCTGCGTCCACGGTCAGCGGTCGTGAGGCGGTCGGTCCAGCCCCCCGAGTTCGAGCCGGGCGTTCGCTGCTCGCGTCGAGGCGTCGCCAGATCATTGCGGGACTGGTGATCGCTCTCGCCATCGGATTCGTGGTCTTCGAAGGTCTCGGAAACGCGCTCTCCTACTACCAAACGGTGCCCCAGGCTCTAGCGGCGCGACAATCGCTCGGTGTGAAGTCCTTCCGGATCATGGGAACTGTCGGACCGTCCGTGAAACAGGTTGACAATCGAACTGTCTTCGACATCTCCTATCAGGGTCAGACCGTGTCGGTCGTCGACAGCGCGGATCCGCCTCAACTGTTCAAACCTGGCATACCGGTTGTGCTCGAAGGGCATTTCGCGAAAGGCAGCGACGTGTTCGACTCCGATCTGATCATGGTGAAGCACAGCGCGAACTACGTACCAGCGAAGGGCGAGCCGGCGTCGGTGACGGCCCAGACGGGTGGATCGTGAACGCTGCCCTCGGCGAGAGCGCCGACCTCCTAACGTTCGGGGCGGCGGTCGTCGGCTGCGTCACCTTGATGCTAGGCCTGCTTCGAAACAGGCCGAATCTCGTCCGTGCCGGCCGTGTCTACACGTGGGTTATTCTCGCAGGCGCTGTCCTTGCGACTGTGGCGATGCAACACGCCTTGATCACCCACGACTTTCGGCTCGCTTATGTCGCTAACAATGACAGCACACAGACTCCGATCCTCTACCGGATTACGGCCATGTGGTCGAATCTCGCCGGCTCGATCCTGCTGTGGGGGCTAATACTCGCCGGGTGGATCGCGGCGACGGCTATACGTTTTCGCAAACGGGCCGCAGATCCGCTGATCGGCTGGGCCATGGCGATTGCCTACGCCGTGGCGGCGTTCTTCTTCGGGCTCATGCTGACTGGCTCCAATCCATTCACGCTCGTAAAGGGTGCTATCCCGTCAGACGGACCCGGACCGGACCCGCTGCTGCAGAACAACGTACTCGTGGCGTTCCATCCCCCCCTGCTCTACCTCGGCCTTGTCGGCTTTACCATCCCCTTCGCTTTCGCCTGCGCAAGCCTGATCACGGGTCGCGTCGGCGAGGGCTGGCTTGTCGAGATGCGCCGGTGGACTCTGTTCTCTTGGGGGTTTCTCACGTTCGGCTTGATCCTTGGCGCTTGGTGGAGTTACAAGGTGCTGGGTTGGGGCGGTTACTGGGCGTGGGATCCGGTGGAGAATGCGGCATTCGTGCCTTGGATCACTGCTACCGCGTACCTTCACTCGGTGCGGGTTCAAGAGCAGCGGGGAATGCTCCGGGTGTGGAACCTGTCGCTTCTGACGGCAACGTTCAGCCTGACCATCCTTGCCACCTTCCTCACGCGCTCGGGGATCCTCGCTTCTGTTCACTCGTTCAACAACACCGGCATCGGCCCGCCGCTACTGGTTTTGTTTGCGGCGGTTGTAGCACTGTCAGTCGGGTTGTTGGCCTGGCGGGGAGACCTGCTTCGATCGCCCGGGTCGATAGGTTCTGCCGCCTCCCGCGAGGCAGCCTTCTTAGTCAACAACCTGGCATTCGGCGCGTTTGCGCTGGTCGTCCTGCTAGGCACCGTCTATCCCTTGGTGGTCCAAGCGGTCAACGGCCAGCAGCTGACCGTAGGCGCGCCGTATTTCAATACCCTGACGATGCCTATCGTCGTCTGCATCCTGTTCCTGATGGCCGTTGCTCCGGTCCTGCCATGGCGAAAGGCTTCCCCTAACCTTCTGCGTCGGAGGCTACTCAAACCGGCAGCGTTCGCCGTTGCCGTGCTAGTGGTGGCTGTCCTCGCCGGAGTTCGTGGCCTAAATCCGCTTCTGGCGTTCGGACTTGGCGGTTTTGCATTCGCAACAGCTCTGCGCCAACTCTTCGTGGAGGTCAAGGGGCGAGGCATTACCGGTGCAACCGGCCCCGCAGGGGGGGGCATGATCGTCCATATCGGCGTGGTGCTGATAGCTGTGGGCTTCGCAGCAAGCCATTCGTTCGCGGTAAGCCGTCAGCTCACCCTGAACCCGGGTCAGACCGCAACATTCGACGGCCACACCTTCAAGTACCTGGGAATCGCAAACATCGCCACGCCAACTCATACCGGCTTGGAAGCCCGGGTGGTGATGGACAACTCTGTGCGCCTCGACCCGGCTATAAGCGACTATCCCTTTGCTCAAGAAGCCATCGGAACCCCGTCGGTTCGCAGCACGCTCAGCGAGGACGTCTACCTGACTCTCGCGTCGACGCCGGCAAAGCCGACGTCGGCTGTGGTGATTGGAGTCATCGTAGAACCACTCGTCAGTTGGATATGGCTTGGGGGAGCTGTCATGGCGTTTGGGACTTTGATGTCTGCGTGGCCGAGACGCAAACGAGACGCCAAGCCGAAACCTGAGGCGGTGGGGGCGGAAGCTGAAGATGCGGTAATCCCCGAGAACCTCGTCGACCATCCTGAAGTGCTGGTACGAGTTCCGATTCGACCCATGGGTCTCGGCACGGCGAGTGGAGGACAATGAGGCCGCAGCCAGACGTCTCCCAGTCCGAGTTTTCAGAGCCGAGGGTTCCAGTACCCGACGTTTCACAAACCGGTACCCCACGCCGGCGGCGGTCCCGAGCGGTCCTTTATGTGTCCTTGGTCGTAGCTGCGCTGCTGGCAGTTCTGATCACACTGCTTGCATCTAGCAAGCCGGTAGCCGATTCGGTAGCCTCCAGCCCGCTGCTCGGCAAGCCGGCCCCGCAAGTGTCGGGCAGGGCGCTCGACGGTAAGGGAAGCTTCTCGCTTTCCTCCTTTCGCGGCCGGTGGGTCCTTCTCAACTTCTCCGCCAGCTGGTGCATTCCCTGCAGGAATGAAACACCCCAGCTGCTGACATTTCAATCCGAACATGCGGTGTCGGGTGACGCAACTGTCTTCGCTGTCGAGTTCGATCCGAGCGACTCGGCAAACCTGGCTGCATTCCTAGCCTCCAACCATGCGCCGTGGCCGGCTATCAACGATCCCTCCGCTGAAGTGGCATACGGAGTGACAGGAATACCGGAGTCGTACCTGATCGACCCAGCTGGAACAGTGGTCGCCAAGTTCTTCGGCGGCGTCACATCGGCACAGGTGGACAAGTCGATTTCCCAGGCCGCTGCGTGAATCTTCCTGCCAGTGATTGCGAGGCGACTGGCAGTGCCGGCATGCTCGACCACGCGCGAAGGTGGCTGCCGTGGATCGCCCTTGTCGTGGTGGCCTGCGTGGTTCTCGGACTTGGCATCCATCAGGCTTCGACTAGGGGCAGTATCGACGCTCGAACGGCTCACATCGCCGGGCTCGTGCGCTGCCCAGTGTGTAACGGTGAGACCGTTGCCCAAAGCCAGGCGACCCCGGCGGTGGAGATACGAGATCAGATCAAAAACGACCTTCAAAATGGCGAAAGTCAAAACGGGATCCTGTCCGGACTCGTAGCTGAGTACGGTCCCAGTATCTTGGAGAAACCTCCGGCAACGGGGGCGGGATTGGTCGTATGGATCTTGCCGATTGTGGCTGCTATCGCAGCGCTGGTCGGGGTCGGTTTCGTGCTGAGAAAGTGGCGGAACCGCGGCCGCCTCGAGGATCCCGACGATCTCCCCCTAGGCGCGCACGCGGCGTCTGCTTCTGGAGAGGCAACGGAAGGCCAAAGCGCCCCCGGCGCAGCCACGCCGGCTGTGGATGGCGCCCCTATTGTCTCGGCGTCACCGGCTGAGGGGCAAGGGGTCGTGCCCGCAAGCCTTTTGCGTCGATCCAAAACGAAGCGATGGGTGCTTGCAGGCGCGGGGGTTGTCCTTGTCGTCGGGGGCTCCTCGTGGGCCCTGGCCGCATTCACGGGGACCCGCCTACCGGGCGAGGAGGTGACCGGCAAGACTCTCACCGGTCCCCAAGTATCGGCGGAACTGCTGGCAGCCAACGCCGACGAGTCCAAGGGTAACGTCGTCGCCGCCGTAGGCGAGTACCAAAAAGTTCTAAACGTCGACCAGACGAACGTCGAGGCGCTCTGCGGGGAGGGATGGCTGCTAGCGCAGACGGGGCAACCGACCCTACTCGCCAAGGGGCTGGCGATGCTCGCCAATGCGGAGAAGGTGGACCCGGCATACGGCCCTGCCCACGTCTACCGGGGGATAGCGCTCCTGGGCGAAGGTGACTACACCGATGCCATCCCGGAGCTCGAATGGTACCTCGGTCATCAGCCGGAGGCGAGCCTGAAGGCCGAGGTTTCCCAGGCGTTGGCTAAAGCGAAGGCGGAGCAGGCAGCAGCCGCGAAAGGCTGAGTTCCAATTTTGCGGACGCCGGAGGCGAGAACCTCACTATGAGCAAGCGAGCGAGTGTTGCCTGGCGCCTTTAGTTTGCCCGGAGACGGCGGAGTTCGCCGACGACCTCCGCCAACCTCTCGCCGGCGAAGCCGATCTCGGCATCAGATGTGTTCCAGCCGACCGAGAACCGGAGGCTACGCTCAGAGTTGAAGCCCATCGCTGCGAGCACCGGAGAAGGCTCCAGCATTTCGGACGAGCACGAGCTGCCAGAATGGGCGGCGACCCCTTTCTGGTCCAGGCCTACAAGCACCGGTTCCGCCTCGAGGTCATCGAAGCCGAGGCAGACAAGACCCGGCAGCCGCCGAAGCGGATCGACGGGCCCGTAGAGGCGCGTCCCGTCGAGGGAGGCGGCGACGTCGCGCAAGGTTTGCGCTTGAAGTCGCGCTCGAGCCGTTTCCGCGGTGAGCGAGTCGCCCGCGACCAGTGTCTCGGCTACCGCAGCAAAACCCACGGCGCCGGCGACGTTCTCCAGTCCCGCCCTGCGGGCACGCTCCTGGGCTCCTCCGAGGAGGAGCGGGTCGATCCGGAGGCCCCTTCGCACCAGAAGGGCCCCGACGTTTGTTGGGCCGCCAATGTGATGGCACGAAACCGACATCAGGTCGACCCCGAGGGCGTCGAAGTCGATCCTCACGACCCCGGTCGCTGCAGTCGCGTCGACGTGCAGCAAGACCCCGGTCGCCTGACAAATGTCAGCGACCTCGCGCACCGGTTGAAGGGTGCCGACCTCCTGGTTGGCTAACTGGCAGTGCACGAGCGCTACGTTGCCGTCGTGGACGAGTCGATCGAGCTCGTCGACGAGGACGAAACCTTCGGGGTCGACGTTCACCCATCGGATCTCCCCGGCCCAGCGGGCGGAGGATTCTCTGACCGCTGCCGACTCGACGCGGGGGAGCACGGCGACGGGTTCCCGTCTGGACGCATGGCTCCCGTAGACCGCAGCGTTGACCGATTCCGTCGCACCGGATGTAAAAACCACCTCCCTCGGACGTGCCCCGAGAAGGGCGGCCACCTGGTCGCGGGCGTCCTCCAGACGCTGTCGTGACGACCGACCTTCGAAGTGGATGCGCCCCGGGTCGGCCGCGGCCAGCCACGAGATCATGGCGTCAAGGGCGCATTGTCGCAACTGTGAACTCGACGCGTGATCCAGGTAGGCCCGCAAGGCAGGCGTCACCTAGATGATACTAAGGCGAAGGAGGAACCACGCGCCTCGACGCGCGCTTCGTAGCCGTGGGCGGCGAAAGTGTACATATGACGTCGAGTCGGATCACCGAAGGCGCTGGTGACCGCGGCAACGGCGGCCGCGAACCCCTGATCGCTCAGCGGTTCGGCGCGCACGGGGATGCGCGTATCGACGCGAACCTCACCCAGGTGGCGCTCGCTAACCTCGGAGGCTCCAGTGCCCACGGCGGTATCCTACCTATCGCGACGGTGGGCGATGTCTGCCGGCATTCGAGATCGCGGGAAAGGACCGTTCGTGTCGCCGAGCAGCGAGCAGGTGATGGGCGCACTCACAAAGGTTGAGGAACCTGAGCTCAGGCGGAGTCTCACCGACTTGGGGATGATCCGCGACGTCGAAGTGCGAAGGAGGAAGGTATCGGTCACGGTCGCTCTCCCCGATGTCGACAGCCCTTCTCGCGTCGAGATTTCGACCAGAGTGAGGGCGGCTATTACCAGTCTCGGAGGCGTCAAGGACGTGGCCGTCAGCTTCGTCGTGATGAACCCGGAGGAGGGGAAAGTCCTGACCCGCACGGCGGCTGCGCCCGGCGGTTCTAGGCGTTCCGCTTCCATACCCGTCAGTCCTGGAGCGCCGGCGCCAGGTCATTCGCAACCGGGGGCGGCAGCGCCGAGAAGCCCATTGGGCCATGAACAGGGTCGCGCGAATCCGTTCGGCACCAACAGCCGCACGAGGGTAGTCGGAATCAGCTCTGGTAAAGGGGGGGTCGGGAAGTCAACGGTGACGGTCAACTTGGCGGTAGCGCTTGCTCAGGCCGGCCGCGACGTGGCGCTCCTCGACGCCGATGTCTACGGATTCTCGGTGCCGGGAATGCTCGGGATCACCGAGGAACCGACCGTCTCGGACCTGAAGATGACTCCGCCCGAAGCGCACGGCGTCCGCTGCATGTCGATGGGTTTCTTCTTGGAGGACGAGCAGCCGGTTGTGTGGCGAGGTCCTATGCTTCACAAAGCACTCGAGCAGTTCTTGGTGGACGTCGACTGGGGTGACCCGGAGTTCCTCCTCGTGGACATGCCGCCCGGGACGGGAGACGTGGCTCTGTCCATGGCGCAGTACCTGCCGACCTCGGAAATGTACGTGGTGACGACACCCCAACCGGCGGCGCGAAAGGTCGCGCAGAGAAGTGCATACATGGCGAAGAAGCTAAAGCTTCCGATGCGGGGTGTCATCGAGAACATGAGCTGGTGGAGCTCACCCGGCGGCGAGCGGGAGTACATCTTCGGCCAGGGGGGCGGCACCCAGCTCGCCGAGGAGCTCGGCGTCCCACTCTTGGGCCAGATCCCGCTGGACACAGCGCTACGCGAGGGCGGTGACTCTGGCGCTCCGATTACTGTCACCGCAACTGAATCCGACGCAGCACGCGCGTTCGCAAGTCTGGCAAAAGCGATCGCGGGTAAAGGCCGCACCCGTGTCTTTCACCCAGAGCTGACAGTTCGGTGAAAATATGGCGGTATCGCGCTCCCCTTAAGGCCGTGAAGCTGCAAATAATGGCAAGGTGACAGTCGACGCCGCAGGTGGAGGGTCGGAAAGCGGGACACCGGTCGGCCGCCGGGTCGTGCTCGGCATGCTCGGGCTCGGGGCGCTCGGCGTGGTCGCCGGCAAGGGAATTCAAGGTGGGATCGACACTGCTCTGGCGCCTTTGCAGCGCCTTGACCCGACTGGACTAGGGTCGCTGATTCCGGGCGACTACTTCCGGATCTACACGGTCACGTCGGGATACCCATACGAGTCTGACGCCAACTACCGCCTCACGGTCGACGGCATGGTTGACAAGCCACTGACCCTACAGCTTTCCGACCTGCAGGCGATGCCGCCGACCAGCATGGTACGAACCTTTCAGTGCGTCACCGGTTGGCAGGTGCCGAACGTGCATTGGACCGGAGTCAAGCTGTCGGACCTGCTCGCCGAGGCAAGCGTGGCCAAGGGCGCGACGGCTCTGCGCTTCGAGTCTTTCGACGGGCTTTACACCGAGAGCCTGACCCTTGACCAAGCTGCCCGACCCGACATCATCGTCGCCTACTCGATGCTCGGCGGTCCGGTGAGCCGTGAACATGGTGGCCCGGTGCGTCTCTACGTGGCCCCTATGTACGGATACAAGTCGATCAAGTGGCTGTCACGTATATCGGTAGTGGATCGGGTGGAACCGGGCTACTGGGAGGACAACGGCTACGCCGTCGACGGGTGGATCGGCCACAGCAATGGCTACGGTTCCTAAGTCGTCCGAGGTGACCCCTGCAGGAGGCACCTCCGGGGCGAGAATAGAACGCTTCGACGCTGTCGAGCGGGCCGTCCACTGGACGACGGCCTTCTTGTTCGCTGTTCTGATCCTGACTGGGGCTGCGCTTTACCTGCAACCCGTCGCGGCGATCGTCGGGAGAAGGTATCTCGTGGAGCAGATCCATGTCTACTGCGGGATTGCCCTTCCGTTGCCTGTCTTGGCGGCGTTGAGCGGGTCGTGGGGGCGAGGGATCCGGGCCGACCTCAAGCGTTTCAACCGATGGACGGGAGCCGATCGGGCGTGGCTCCGGGCGACTGCCCAAAGCCGGCCGGTTCGACTCAAAAAGCGCGAAGCTGTGGCACTTGGCAAGTTCAACGCCGGACAGAAGCTGAACGCGGCCTGGACCGCAGGCGGCGGACTTGTCATGCTCGGAACGGGCCTAATCATGCGCTTTTACCAGCCTTGGCCACTTTCGTGGCGCACGGGAGCGACTTTCGTCCACGACTGGCTGGCTGCGGCGATCGTCGCAGTGGCGGTCGGCCACATAGGTATGGCGCTCAGACACCCCGAGGCGCTGGACTCGATGCGCTCCGGCTTGGTCAGCAGGCAGTGGGCGGCCGCGAACGCTCCACGTTGGCTGGAGGACGTCGCCCCCTCGGAGCCAGTTCAGCCGACGTCGTAGCCCTTGGGGAGCTGGTCGGGGTCCCAGCCGAGGACATCGAGCGCACATCGGCACGCATAACGGTCGGTCATCCCGTCGACCCACCCGACTGCGGCGAGAAGGGGGTCGCGTTCTAGCTGGGCGTCGACCGGCAACTCTCCGGGCCTGTCACAAAAGTGCTCGACAAGTGCCCGCAGCATCGTGATAACCGTGCGAGCCTGGCGCTTGGAGCCCTCGGTGAGGTAGATCCGCTCATGGTTGAAACCCCGCAGCTGCGCGAGCGCCTCGCCCATCGGTTCTGAGAGGCCTACTAGGCCGGTCCGCTGAAGGACGTCGACAGCGTCGGTGACAAACGAGTGGAGCTGGCTCGAACGAGTCGACCCACAAAGCTCGACTACGACTTGGGGAAGGTCTCCGTAAGCGACAAGCCCTGCGCTGGCAGCGTCCTCCAGGTCGTGAGCGCAGTAGGCGATCCGGTCGGCGAGGCCGACGACCTGGCCCTCCGGAGTGCACGGCGCAGGACGGGACCACGAATGGTTCCGGATCCCGTCGAGAGTTTCGAAGCACAGGTTCAACGGAGCCGACGTGACGTCTGCACCCCACACCGCGTGGTCGAATCCTCCGACGAAGAGCGAGAAGGCATCTTCGGAGGCGTGGCCGCCGGGACCGTGACCGCAATCGTGGCCGAGGGCTATCGCCTCGGTCAAAGACACGTTGAGCCGGCAAGCACGGGCGACAGCGGTCGCCACCTGGGCTACCTCCAGCGCGTGCGTGAGCCGGGTGCGCTGATGGTCGGCCGGGAAGATGAACACCTGGGTCTTGCCCGCAAGGCGTCGAAAAGCAGGCGAGTGGAGGATACGGTCCCTGTCGCGTTCGAACCGGGTTCGCAACGCGTCGGGCTCCTCAGGCCGAGCACGCCGCTCCGCTCCGATCGACAGGGTGGCCCCCGGTGCGAGTTCCGAAAGTTCGCGTTCCTCACGGGAATCTCTGTCGAGGCGTGCGCAAGGGGTGACCCGAACCCGACTTGCACCCTGATGCGCCTGGCGCACCGAAAGCTCCGAATCCCGGAATCCACCCATGGTCGACGCCCACCTTCGAGCGCGGTCCGTGGCGTCAGCTACCCCTGCGATCACCTCTTGTGGCGAAGCGCTGGAATGTCCTTTCACGACACTCAAGCTACCCGGCGGGTGAGACGGTCACGCTCCAATCGAAGGCTAGCCGCTAGCCGCAGAGAGGAGAGCTGGCCCCGCCCTGTCGGGCACCGGCTTGCGAGATCTCCAACGATCGCGCAAGCACCGAGTCGAGCATTGTCTCGGTGAGCCTGCCGGTGAAGGTGTTCTGCTGGCTCGGATGATACGAGCAGATCAGCGTGATACCGCTGCCGGTGGTCGTTTCGACCCCGTGACCGAATCGGGGTCTCGGTCGGGGAGCCCCGACGAGCCCGCCGACGGCCTGGTAGGCGAAGGCGCCCAGCGCCACGACCACCTGCACCGGTCCGACTAACGCCAGTTCGCGGCGAAGAAATGTGGAGCAACTGTCGCGCTCGAAGGGCTCGGGCCGGTTGTCGGGCGGGGCGCAGCGGACCGCCGCCGTCACCCAGACGCCTTTAAGCTCGAGGCCGTCGTCGATCGATCTGCTGGTCGGTTGGTTCGCTAGACCGCAGCGATACATGGAAGCGAACAACCAGTCCCCGGAGCGATCCCCGGTGAACATCCGGCCGGTTCGATTCGCCCCGTGCGCGGCTGGCGCAAGGCCAACCACGGCTATCGAAGCGAGCGGATCACCGAACCCTGACACCGGCCGGCCCCAGTAGAGCTCGTTGCGAAAGGCGGCGCGGCGATCGGCTGCGACCGCCTCACGCCACGCCACCAGGCGCGGGCAGGCCCGGCACGAGTGAATCTCGTGTCGTAGGTCGACGAGCGCGTCGCTGCGAAATCCGAGCTCAGGATCCGGTTCCACTCCCGAGACACTAGGTTGGCGGAGACATGCCTACGCTCGCCCCTGAGACCCCCACTGCGTCGACGCAACCGCCGCTGCGCAAGGATCGGGACAGAAAGACCCACCTGCCTCCGAGCGTCCTGATCCTCGTCCGACACGGCACCACCTCCAGCACGGGAAAGATCCTTCCGGGGCGAGCGAAAGGCCTTCACCTGTCCGACACCGGCCGGGGGCAAGCTACGAAGGTCGCCGAGAGACTCGCTGCGTGGTCACAGGCTCGGGGGGCCAACGGCATTTCGGCGGTGTACTCGTCGCCTTTGGAGCGGACCCGTCAGACAGCCGCTCCGATCGCCAGCGCGTTGCGCCTTCGCGTCTCCGTCGAACGCGGCCTGACCGAGTGTGACTTCGGAGAATGGACGGGCGCCGAGCTCAAGGCTTTGATGAAGCTTCCGGAGTGGACGACCGTGCAGCGCTACCCGAGTGGTTTTCGTTTTCCGAAAGGTGAATCCTTTGCTGAGATGCAGGCTCGCATGACGTCGACCCTCGGTCGCGTGCGAAACGACCATCCGGGCCAAGCCGTGGTTCTTGTCTCCCATGCAGATCCGATCAAGGCAGCTGTCGCAGACGCCCTCGGCACCCATCTGGATCTCTTCCAACGAATCGTGATCTCGCCCTGCTCTGTGACAGCGATCTCCTACGGGCCGTCGGGGCCGAACGTGCTGTCCGTCAACTCCACCGGCGATATGAGCGAGCTGGTGGCCTCGTGAGCGAATCCTTCGACCTTCCCGAGGCGGACTGGGTGCTGATCGGCGTGGTGGGGGAGCCCGGGAGGAGAACCTTCTACCTTCAGGCTGGGCAGGGTCCCACGGCCGTGACGCTCAAAGTCGAGAAGGCGCAGGTCGGAGCCCTGGCTGGTTTCATCGCAGATATGCTCGCCGACCTCCCGGACGAGGCCGGGACGCACGCTGGAGCGTCGGTCGGGGGAGATCTCCGCGAACCTGTTGAACCAGCGTGGACAGTAGGGGCAATCCAGCTTCGATACGACAATGTCGCCGACCGTGTGATCATCCACGCCGAGGAGGTGGTCGCTGAACTCGAGGACGAAGAGCCGTCCGACGACGCGGGGTTTGCGCGGATAGGCCTCTCACGCGCGCAGGCGCGGTCGTTCGTGGAGGTGGGCTCGGCGCTGGTCAACTCCGGAAGGGCAATCTGCCCGCTATGCGGTCGCCCGATGAACCTCGAAGGACATTCGTGCCCTCGCACGAACGGTCACCACTCGGCGTAGACGCGGCGAAGCTTCTCTCGACCGGTACCGTCGAGATCGAGGGCCGGATGCCGTGGAGCAGCAACGGGACGTTCCTCGTAACGGTTTCGGATAGCACGAATTCTGTCGCGGCAATCTACAAGCCTCTCCGATTCGAGCGACCCCTCTGGGACTTTCCAGGTGGACTTTACCGCCGGGAGGTCGCGGCCTTCGAGCTTGCCGGCGTCCTTGGATGGGACATCGTCCCGCCGACACTTGAGGTAGGCGAGTCCGCCCCGCTCGGAGTCGGCTCGATGCAGCTGTTCGTCGACGCCGATTTTGAACAGCACTACCTGACTCTTGTAGGAAACGACGAGTATCGCCGGAGTCTACGTCAGATGGCATTATTCGACGTCGTCGCCAATAACGCCGACCGTAAAAGTGGTCACTGTCTAGTGGACCGTGCCGGCCACATCTGGGGGATCGACCACGGCTTGTGCTTCCACCCCGATCCGAAGCTTCGGACAGTCATCTGGGACTTCGCAGGAGAGTCGCTCGACGAAGAGGACCTAGAGACTCTCCGACGTGTGGATAGCGACGAAGTCGACCGTCGCATGCGGAACCTGCTCGACGCCGAGGAACGTGAAGCAATCTGTTACCGGCTGGGGGTGCTGCTGGCGGAAGGACGGTACCCTTACCCGCAGACGAATCACCCCTATCCGTGGCCGTTAGTGTGAGACGACCCAGCGTCTTTGGTGGATTCAGTTGCGCTTTTCGAGTGCCTCGATCAACTGTGGGAGGACTTTCTTCACGTCGCCCACGATGCCTAGGTCGGCAATGGAAAAGATCGGTGCTTCTTGGTCTTTGTTGATTGCGATGATGTTTTTGGAATTCTTCATCCCGACCATGTGCTGAGTCGCGCCAGAGATGCCACAAGCTATGTAGACGGTCGGCTTCACGGTCTTGCCGGTCTGGCCCACTTGATGCGAGTAAGGGACCCAGCCGGCGTCGACAATGGCGCGCGAGGCGCCGGCGGCGCCCTTGAGGAGCTTCGCGACGTTCTCGATCAGCTGGTAGCTGGCTGCGTCGCCGAGACCCCTTCCACCTGACACCACGACCGGCGCCTCGTCGAGTTTTGGTCCTTCGCTCTCCTCGACATGCGAGGAGATGATTTTCGCCGCTCCCGTCGAAGCAAGATCGGGGACGTTCCAATTGTCAGTCGTGGCAGCGCCGTCAGTTCCCGGCTCGGCAGCGAACGACTTCGCACGTATCACGAACAGACCTGGGCCTGCAGCTGTGAAGGATGCACGGAGGACTTCGGTGCCACCGAAAATGGCGTGCTCGGTTATGAGACCGCTACCGGACTCCTCGACATCGACGATGTTTGTCAGCACCGGCCGGTCGAGACGAGCGGAGAGCCGGCCTGCAATGTCGCGCCCGTTGTAGGTCTGGGGAATGAAGATCGCGTCCGGGGACGAGCCGGAGCGCACCTGGTCTGCGATCGCTGCGCCAACAGCAGGCCCCGGGAGGCCACCGCCAAGGTCGCCGACGCTGTGCATCGTCTGGGCGCCGTGGGCGCCTACGACTTCCGCAATCTGAGACGGATCGCCCCAGGTGACAGCCTCGACCGTCGTCGCCAACTGCCGGGCTTTGCTGAGCAGCTCGAGCGACACGGTCGCCACTTTGTCGCCGGTCCGGTCGACGACAACCCATATCACGTTAAGAGTCATTTATCGAATTCCTTTGCTCAGATGACCTTGATGCGCTCGAGATACGCAAGAATGTGCTGGAAGCCTTCGCCGTCATCGGTGACTATCTCCCCTGCGGAGCGCGCCTCGGCGGGAACGACCGAGACGACCTGCTGGCGAGACCCGGCTGTGCCGACCTCGGAAGTGTCGAGGCCCAAGTCGGCGACGCTGAGCTCCTCGACGGGCTTGCTCTTGGCCGCCATGATGCCCTTAAACGATGGGTACCGTGGCTCCACGACCCCCGCCGTCACGGTAACGAGAGCCGGAAGGCCGACCTCTACCTCGTCGTAGCCCAGTTCTGTCTGGCGTTCGACGATCACCTTGTCGCCGGCGACTGTCACCTTCTTCGAGAAGGTGACAGATGGGAGGCCGAGGAGTTCGGCAACCTGAACCGGGACTGTGCCCGTGTAGCCGTCGCTCGACTCGGTCGCAGCGAGGATCAGGTCAGGCTCCGCCCGCTTGATAGCCGCTGCGAGGATCTTCGCTGTCCCGAGAGCGTCTGTCCCGCCGAGCGCCGGATCGGACACGAGGATCGCGTTGGCTGCGCCCATCGCCAAAGCGGTGCGCAGACCGCTCGTCTCCGAGTTGGGCGCCATGGAGACGAGGGTCACCTCGCCGCCACCTGCCTGCTCGGCGAGCTGGAGCCCCATCTCGACCCCGTAGGAGTCGGATTCGTCGAGGATGAGCTTTCCTTCCCTCACCAGGTTGTGCGACGCCTGGTCCAAGCGAAGGTTCCCTGCCGGATCAGGTATCTGTTTCACGCACACGACAACTTTCATGGAACACATCTTTCTAGAAGCGGCTCGTCTACCGCCACTTGGCCAGCCCGCACCTGGCGGGTCAGCTGGGTGGTATCTTTCGAAGGATAGTGTCTGATGTCGACGTAGTCCGCCTCGTGGTCCCTGCTCGTCCAGAGTTCCTGCGCCTCGCGCGGGTGACCGCAGCAGGCCTGGCCGGTCGCCTCGGGTTCGTCTATGACGAGGTCGAGGACATTCGCTTGGCGGTGGACGAGATGTGCTTTGGAGCGGTAGGAAGTCGTGGCCGGGAAGGCGCCATGGAGATCCTGTTTCGCACCAGCCCTCACAAGCTCGTGATCGAGGGCAGGGGACGCTTCGAGGATTCCGGGTCGCCCCCTGGCCTAAATGACTTGTCGCGCCTTGTCCTTGCGGCAGTCACCGACGAGCACGAGCTGACTACCCAGGACGGCACCGTCGAGTTCCGCATCGTGAAGAACCATTCCGAGCGAGCGCCTAGTGCCTGAGAACCGGTCGGCGACGAGCGAGCTTTTCGCCGCGTACGCGGAAAGCCGCGACGTCACCATACGGGACCAGCTCGTCGCGGCCCACCTGGGTTTGGCTTCGTATCTGGCACGAAGGTTTGCGAACCGAGGACAGCCTTTGGATGACCTGATGCAGGTGGCATCCCTCGGCTTGCTCAAAGCTGTCGAACGATTCGACGTGTCGCGCGGCGTTGCCTTCTCCACGTATGCGACGCCGACGATCGTCGGGGAGCTGAAGAGACACCTACGAGACCGGGGTTGGGCCGTCAAGGCTCCACGAAGGATGCAGGAGCTTTACGCAAACCTGGGCTCCTCAGTCGACAGGCTCAGCCAGTCGCTCGGACGATCGCCGACTGTCGGTGAGCTCGCCCAGGAGGTGGGTGCCTCTGAAGAGGAGGTTCTCGAAGCTCTCGAAGCAGGCCAGGCGTATCGTTTCGCATCCTTGGACACGCGTCCTGACGGGGAGGAGAGCAGCGACGCCAACAGCCCGCTTGGCAGCGAGGAGGAAGGTTTCGAACGCGCGGAAGACCGTATTCTGATCAACAAGTTCCTTGCCCAGCTGCCCACGGTTTCGCGTGAGGTAGTAGTCAAGCGATTTTTCGGCGGAATGACCCAGTCGGAGATCGCGCGAGAGCTTGGAATCTCGCAGATGCAAGTCTCGAGGCTTCTCGCAAGAAGCGTTGACCAGATGCGGGCTTTCGCTGTTGCGGCGCGTCCGAACGACGGGAGGAGCACCGAGGGCAGTTCCGGCCCGAGCGCGAGGTGACGGCTGCCCCAGCTGAAACCGCTGACCTGGTCACGTCACCGTCGCTGCTCGTCACGTGAAGCTTCTTCTGCTCGTCAACGAATCGGCGTCGTCGGTAACGGCGCGCGCTCGGGTGGTGATCCACAAATCTCTGGCGGCTGATCACGATGTGACGATCGCAGAGACGACGAGACGAGGTCACGCCGCTCGACTTGCCCAAGGAGCCGTGTCCAAAGGGATCGACGTGGTCGTAGTACTCGGCGGGGACGGGACGGTCAACGAGACGGCCAATGGACTTGCGGGGACGGCGACTGCGCTCGGGGTGCTTCCTGGAGGGTCGACGAACGTCTTCGCTCGGACCATCGGAATGACGAACGACCCGATCGAAGCGACCGGTGAGCTTCTGTCGGCCTTGTCGAAGCCGGGCGGTGGGATCGAGCGGGTAGGGCTTGGCAACGCCGCCGGGCGACGGTTCCTCTTCCACTGCGGTATCGGCTTCGACGCTGCGGTTGTCGAGGCGGTCGAACGTAGGTCAAACTTGAAACGCTACCTGGGGCATACATTCTTCGCTTACAGCGCCTTGAGAACGTGGGCGACCGGCTACGACCGCCATCACCCGCATTTTTCCGTCTCGGTGCGCGACGCCTTCGGGATGGAGACCGTCGAAGACGGCGGGTTCTTCGCCATAGTCCTCAACACGAGCCCCTACACATACCTAGGCGATCGAGCTTTCGACCTCGTCCCGGAGGTCGGACTTGGAACTCCGCTAGGGGTTGTAACCCTTCGATCCATCTCGGTCCCGGTACTCGCGATGGTGGCTTCGCGTACGCTTCGTCGAAGCGATGACCCCGCGCCGCGCGCCAAGCCCGGCGGCAAGCTGTTCCGCAATCCCAGCACGGGATCCGTGTCGAAAAATGTCGTCTCGGTGACCGTCCAAGCCGGAGCATCAGGAACGTTCCCTTACCAGCTAGACGGTGAACCGATGACGGAAGTTCAACGTCTCGACCTGTCCTGGGAACCTGACGCTCTCGGTCTCGTAGTGCCTGCTTTGCGGGGCGCCCGCTGCCTCAAGGTCAAAAAGGGAACGTCGGAGCCTTGAATTCGCCTGTTGCCCCGCTTAAAGTGTCGAGGCGCTGTGTGCGCAGCCTTCGAAGGCGCATATACGTGATTCTTTTCACAAGCTTGTCAGAAAGGTAGTTCCGCGTGGCCTTGGCCTGGAGCCGCAGCATTGAATGGGACGTCGAGGACTGGCGTGACCGAGCGGCGTGCCGGGACACCGACCCGGATCTATTTTTCCCAGTCGGAAGTACCGGCGCGGCGATCGAGCAGATTGAGTCGGCCAAGCAGGTGTGTTGCAGTTGTGAATCCGTGCGATCCTGTCTTGAGTTCGCGTTGGCGACCAACCAGGAGTCCGGGATCTGGGGCGGAACCTCGGAGGACGAAAGGCGGCGGCTTCGCAGGTCCTGGCTCTCCGAGCAGCGCCGGACCTGCTGAGCGTCAAGACTTGCAGAGCGGGTCATATGGTCACAAAGTCGTCGCTCGGATGATCCAAGGGAATCTCGATGTCTACGACCGTGCCGTTCCGGTTGTACATCTTTATGGTGCCTCCGAGTTGGCTGCGCACGAGGCCGCTCACGATTGACAAGCCGAGGGACGACGACCCTTCGAGGGTGAAACCTTCCGGCAACCCGATGCCGTTGTCGTGCACCGATATCCGCAACGCGGGCCCGACACGATCGAGGTCGATCTGGACCTCGATCGCGCCTTGCGACGATTGACCGTCCTCGCCGCTTCCGACCGGCCGAGCGTGTTCAGCGGCATTTTGAAGGAGCTCGTTGAGTACGACTGCGAGCGGGGTCGCCACGGCCGCTTCAAGGCTGCCTGCCTCGCCCTGGCAGCTGATTCTCACAGGGCGGTCGAGACTTCCCATGTCTTCGGTCATGCGGGCGAGGGAGGGAACTATGTCGTTGAAGTCAACGGCATCGGTAGTATCACGAGATAGTATCTCATGCACCAAGGCGATCGAGCGAACCCGCCTTTCGGACTCCTCTAGGGCGTGGCGCGCTTCGCCTTGAGGCATACGCCTGTACTGAATCCGCAGAAGCGAGGAAATCGTCTGCAGGTTGTTCTTGACCCGGTGATGCACTTCGCGGATAGCTGCGTCCTTTGACAGCAGGAGCCGGTCGCGCCGTCGTAGGTCGCTGACGTCACGCACCAAGACCAAGGCGCCGCTTATCTCCACGTCGTCGAGGAGCGGTATGCAGCGCACGATGACCACGGTGTCACCCTCGCCGACCTCCTCGACGACTGGAAGTCGGCTCTGGTAGGCCAGCGGCACTGCGGTCTGGTAGATGCCGGCCTCGTCGAGTCGGATCCCGTCGATGCCGGAGTAAATCCCGAGGCGATGCAAGGCGTTCACCGCGTTCGGGGACGCGTAGTCGACGCGCGCCGACTCGTCTAGGACGAGCACGCCGTCGCCGACCCGAGGAGTTTCCGAGATGAACGTCTCGTCCACGGGGAACGGGTATTCGCCTCGGGCGATCATCCGTGCGAGACGGTCGAAAACCTCGACGTATACCCGCTCCAAGACCCCGGGACGCCGACGCACCGAAAGCGCCGACTCCCGGGTCATCACTGCAACAAGTGAACCCTGACATCGCACAGGAATGCACACGAGGCGGGCACGCTCACTGCGGGCTGTGACCCGGACCTCGTCCTCGACGACAGCGCCCAGACGCCACGCCCGTGAGACGATCGTCTGCTCGTCATTGCCGATGACATGACCAACCAGGTCGTCGGGATGCAAGGTCTGGCTGGTTGTCGGCCTCACCTGGCCGACAACGACGAAGTCCGCGCTGTCCCGCACCGGTACGAACAGCAGCAGGTCCGCGAAGCACAGATCCGACAGCATTCCCCAGCCTGCGACGAGCCGCTGCAAGTGGGTGACCACACCAGGCTGAGCGCCACAGTGATCTTGGATGAGCTCGGCGAGAGTTGCCATCTTGACCGGCGTTCAGTTCCAGGTGTACTTGCCGAGCTTGAGCAAGCCCGCCAGGTCGTGGATATCGGTGTCCATCTCCGGGGCGCTGACCACGATGTGGGGTCGCCGTTCCAATTCCTGGCGGAGGGCCGCCTCGCGGCTCGCGACCATCGAGAAATTCGAAAAGTTGACCGCTATTTCCTCGAGCACCCGCCCGAGCTGTTCGGGATCGGTGCCTAGCTGTGCTGCGACGCTCGCAAGCGCGGTCGAGGCGATGCCGGCCGACTCGAGTCTGGCTGCGACTCGTGCGGCCTCGTCGTCTAGAAGATAGTCGGGCAGAACCTTGTTCAACACCAAAGCCCCGAGGTCGAGGCCCTTCTCGGTGAGCACTTCGATGAAAAATTCTGCCTCCGCCGCGGGTGCAGGCTCGAGAGTGCTGACGACGACGAACGTCGTTCGATGGTCCCGCAGCAGTCTGTCTACGGCTCGGGCTCGCTCTACGAAACCCGGATACATCGTTTGGAAGAGGATGAAGAACTCGGCGATGTCCTCTAGGAACTGCGAGCCAAGGACTCGGTCGGCCACCTGATAAAAAGGACGCGAAGCGACGTTGACGAGCCGGCTCCTGTACGGAGCGATTAGTAGGCGTAGAAGTTTTGAAGAAAAGAACTCGGCCATCCGAGAAGGAGCGGCGATGAAATCGAGCGCGTTCCGGCTCGGAGGCGTGTCGACGACGATCAGGTCGTAGGTTCCGCTCGTGTGGAGCTCGTAGAGGCGCTCCATCGCAATGTAGTCGTGGCTTTGGACGAATCTTCCAGAGATGTTCGCGTAAAGCGGGTTCGCGAGGATCCGCCTCGACGTGGCGGCGTCGGGAGCGTGGCGGCGCACGAGGTCATCCCAACTCTGCTTCGTGTCGAGCATCGCGGCCCACATCTCGCCGCGAGGCTTCATGCCGAGGCGGTCAAATGCTTGCGGGTCCACCTTCCTCGCCTCGTTGCCCAAACTCTCTATACCTAGGGCGTCAGCGAGACGTCTCGCCGGATCAACTGTCAAGACCAGCACTTTGCTCTTCTGGTGTAGCGCTGCCATGGCGGCGAGGGCAGCGGCCGTCGTCGTCTTTCCGACACCGCCCGACCCGCAAGCGATGACGATCTCCTTTGCGGCGACCATACCGCTCATAGCAGTCGCCGCCGGCGTAGCCACGCGTGGCGACATCAGTAACCCATTTCGGCTGCGAGCGCCTCTGCGACGTGACGGGTGGTGCGAAGCCCGCTTCCTCTCGAGAACAGGTATGGCATGTAAAGCATGGCGATCTCGGGGCGGACGGCGCTACGCAGATCCTCCAAGTGCCCGGTTCTGGAGCGTCGCATGGTCACAGTGAGCCGAGCTGCATCGACAATCGACTCGAGTGACCCTCCGAGTTCCGACTCGATGCCACGACGCGAAGCCGGGTCTTCAAGGCGAGCAAACACCTCCTCTTCTCTACGGCCGAAGAGTTCGGGAAGGACCCGGTTTACTACCACGGCGCTCAAGGCGACGTTGGTCTCGTCGTCGAGGCGCGCCATGAGCTCAACGGTCTCGCTAACCGGCATCTCGGCCGGAGTCGCGACTATCACGACCCCCGTGCGGTCATGGTCACCGAGGATGTCCAGCATCCATCCGGTCTGCTGGCGGACGAGTCCGACCTTCACAAGCTCGTTGATCGCCTGTGGTGCTGCGAGCTGGCCGACGACATGGCCGCTCGAGGGCGCATCGACGATGACAAGGTCATAGTGGCCTTCTTTGACCTCCCAACAAAACTTCCCGACCGTTACGATTTCCCTGACCCCCGGCGCCGCCGAAGCGACGAAGTCGAACATGCGGGCGACTGGGCCGATCCGAGTGATCAAGGGCAATTTCAGCTGAAGTGACAGGTATTGCTTTAGAGAGGCTTCGGTGTCCATCGACATCGCCCAAAGGCGCGGCGCGACCTGCCGTTCGGCGAAACCGAGCGGTCCGACCTCGTAGAGGTCCGCGAGATCTCCTCTGGCATCCACGTCGCAGACGAGGGTTTTCTTGCCCCGCTCGGCAGCCAACCACGCAAGGGCGGCTGCGATCGTGGTCTTACCGACGCCACCCTTCCCGGTGACGAAAACCAGCTGATGGTCTAGTAGGTCAGCCACGCACCGCGGCACCGAAGCCGACTCGGCGCTCGTCGCTCACCGTGTTCATCTCCACATAGGCGATACGGCCGGCGGGGACACCGATCCGCCTCCCCTTTCGGTCCGTCAGCCACAGGATACCGGACTGGGATGAAAGAACCTCCTCAACTTGGGCTCCCAGCTGTTCCGGGTCGACGCCTTCGGGAAGCTCCAACTCGATTTCCTTGGGTGATTGAACCACTCCGATTCGTACGTCCACTGCGGTCTCCCTGGCTTGGCGTCCTTACCCTCACATCGTAGGGGTTCTCGCGGCAGTGGCGGATCCGAGGGTCCACAAGGCGAGGGCCGCTGCGGCGCCGGCGCTCAAAGCCGCCCCCACGAATATGGTGTGCAACTCCCCTACGACAGCGTTGGTGCTAGCTGCGTTGAATGCAGGGCAGCTCGTCGGGTGGGAGGGACACAGCGTGAAAGCAGACGGAATCCGTGCCTCGACCAGGTAGAAGCGATGGAGTGCCACGGCGGTGAGAGCGGACAGACCTGCGAGCATGCCTACCGTTCGAGACACGACGCCGAGAGCGCCGGCGAGAGCGTGAAATCGATCCTCGACCGCTCCGAGGATAGCGACGTTGAGCGGGGAAGCGGCCAGGCCGAAACCGAGACCGCAAACGAGGAGCTCCAAGTCGCTCGGGCGGATCGCCCCTCCAAGGGCGGTAGCTGACCATGTCGACATGACGACGAACGCTGCCCCGGAAAGCACCATTCCGCACGCAGCGATGTAGGGGGCACGCCGGCGATTACGGCAAAGGACGCCTCCGACGACGGCCCCGATCGGTACGGCGACGAGAAAGCGCACGAGGACGAACGACGCGGCTATCTCGGAGTTCGGGTCTACCGTCGAGCGCGCGAAAAGTGGGATGTCAACGAGCGCCGCTATCAAAGCGGCACCCAGCCACAGATTCACCAGCAGTGATCCCCAAGCCGGGCGTGCGGCAAAGCTGCCACGCGGGATGAGGGCGTGCTCGGCGTGGCGTTGCCGCCACCAGAACAACGCCGCAAGCAGAACGCCAATGGGTGCCACCACCGGGGTGCTCGACGCGAGAACCTGCTTCGCGGGGTTCGCCGTCGAGAAGGCGATGACGATGCAGGACAAAACCCCTGCCAGAAGAAGTGCCCCCGCCAGGTCGGCTCGCCTCAAGCGTCCCCAAGGGATGACCGCGCCGGACGAGCGTCGAATCTTCCCTCGGGCGAATGCCGTCCAGGCTCCTGACGCTGCGAGGAGCGCTGCCGATGCGACCACGACCGGAGCGGACAAAGATGCCCAAGGTCCGCCAGCCAACGGTGCGTACGCACTTCCGAAAGTGACGCTGTCGGCGAGGCTTGCCGGCGCCTCGAGTCCGGCGATCAAACCGACGGCCCCGAGGAGACCGAGAGCCGCGCCGACGAGGTTCCGGTGGTAGCGCCGGCCCTTCTCAGAGCCTTGTGCAACGAGATCGTCGTGCCGACCCGACGGGATACCCCGGTCGGTGAACCACAACACGGCGCCCAGAATGGCGGTGATCGGTAGGTTCACCCAGAAAATCGTCCGCCAGCTCGACACGGCGACGACCGCAGCGCCGTAGAGGGGGCCTATGAGACTTCCGAGCTCTTGCACGGCGCCGATGATCCCTAGAGGGATGCCGCGCTGGTCGGGCGGCCAGCGCGCCGCAACCATCGCAAGCGCTACGGGGATCATCCCTCCGCCGCCGACCCCTTGAAGCGAACGCCCGAGCACGACGACCGAGAGGGTGTGCGAGGTGGCGGTGATCAGCGATCCGACAGCGAACGCCAGAAGGCAGATCCGAAGAGACGTGGCTGTCCCGGCCTCGTCGGTTATCCGCCCGATGAGCGGGAGCACTGCCGTGTAGCCGAGAAGGAAACCGCTGATGATCGGCGCAGCGCGCTGGAGGTGATCAACGCCTATCCCGACGCTGGTCATGATGTTCGGGAGGGCGACTACGACGACGTAGGTGTCCGATGCGGCGAGGAGTACCGCGAGCGCTGCCAAAGAAAGGCGTGTCCTGTCCGTCCGCGAAACCGGAAGGTGCGTGGCCAAACTCGTCGTCAGGACACCGGAGGCAAAGCGATCGTCACGTGCTCACCGTAGTTCGAGAGGGTGACCGTGTAGGTGGAGTTCGAAGTTGCGCTTGTGAGCGGGCCGACCAGGGTCACCGATCTCAGCTGGAAATTTGCCGGGTCTATCGCAGCGGTCATATCGACTGGTAGAGCGGGGTTGGCGTCAGGAAGCACGGGCACGTCTTTGCCCGGAATCTGGTAAGCGACTGTATCTAGGAGCTCGCCTCCGATGCGCTCCTGGCCGCCGAGTTTCGCATTGCCTCCGAGGGTCAGAAGGCGGCTGAGGCCGCTCGACGGGCTGAGCAGCGACGCCGGGTTCTCCAATCCGAAAGACGCTGGACTTGTCTTGGTGTACGAACTTGACAGCGGCAGCTCCGCCTCGAACACAGACCCGACAGAGACGACTTTGACCGTCGCAGTGAACCCGCTGATCGCAACAGCGAAGGATCCTTGAAGGCTGCTCGGCCGTTCGAAGTCGCCGCTACCCCCGACCAGGTTCGTGCCTTTGCTTGCCACGTTCTTGCTGCTCAGCGCGAAGTGCAGACTGGGAGCGGCGTCGACGGCTGCCTTGGCTTTGGCCAGGAGATCTCCGGCAGACAGCTTCGGGCTAGTCGTGGAACCGCACCCAGCGGTGATCACACACGTTGCAATGGCCAGAACCGTCAGGTTCCTTCTTCGGAAAATTGCTTTCATGGCGTGGGGTTTCTGTTCGGTGTTACAACCGACTTGCTGTCGATCGGGGCCGTTGCGTTGTGCAATCCCGCGCGGCCGCTGGCTAACGAGGCACAATACAGGCTGAAATTGGTCCGTGGGCCACGACGCCCGAGTTGCAAGGAGCCGGAATGATCCACCCGAACGAAGTCCTCGGAGAGCTGCGGCAACCGGCAAGGGACCTGCGTGAGCACATCCCTGAAGTGATCGGTGCTTTCGCCACAATGCAGCGGGCCGCCCTAGCGGACGGAGCGCTCTCGTCGAAGGTCAAGGAGCTGATCGCGCTCGCGATCTCGGTCACCCGCGAATGCGATGGCTGCATCTCATCCCACGCCAGGGGAGCGGCCCGTAGGGGAGCGAGCGAGGAGGAGGTGGCGGAGGCTATCGGAGTGGCGGTCCTGCTCAACGGTGGGCCCGCCACCGTTTGGGGACCCCGCGCCCTGGCAGCTTTCCGTGAGGTGGAAGCAGCGCAGGAGTCCTGACTTTCGGAGTGTGAGCTCTGCGCACTGGTTGTTGTCTACTGCTCGCTGTTGTTGCAACCTAGAGCGGAGCTGAGGGTGCCGAGGTCCTGCTCCATCAGCGCGAAATAAGTTGCGCCTTTCGGCCAGCCGCCCGGGGGCGGCCCGACGAGGGTGTCGATCGAATGCAAAGTTACGTGGGCGACCGTCGCGACAGCGCGGGCTCCGGCGTTGGAAACCCACGGCTCGGTGACGACAGCGCCAGGGTTGGATTCGCGAACCGCGCGGACAAGGGCGTCTATCTGGGGCCTGTTGGGGTCCGGACCGGCCGCCTTGGCCACGAAACCGTATTGGGCGGCCATAGAGCTGAACGCGTCGTCGGCGCTGACCAGAACCTTGCCGGGGCACGCCGACAAGGTCCGCGCGAAGTCGCCGTCGAGAGAGGAAACTTCGGCGGACAAAGATATGGCGTTCTGCACGAAAAGCGGCGCTGCCGCCGGGTCGGCCTTCTCCATCGCCTTCGCGATCAAGCTCACCGACTCGTTCATGAGAGTTGGGTCCAACCAAAAGTACGGGTCGCTGCTGCCCAGCGCCGGAGCCACCAAAAGCGAACTTTGAGATGACCCGCCCGCCACCGACGACGCGGCCGGGACCAGGCCTTCGCCGGGCGACACCAGCAGGCTTGCGTCGCGAAGCGTCGCGCGCCGGCTGGACGTCAACTTGTAGGTCAACGGATCGTCGCCGGCCGGCACGACGTTGATCACCTTCACTTTTGCGCCGCCGATCAGACCTACCGCCTGCGCAATTGGAAACGTTCCTGCAGCAACTGAGAGCACCGGCGCGTGGCCGACCGAGCTTGGCAGGCTCGTGGAGCACGCTCCTAGCGTCGCGGAGGCGGCGATCAGCGCAGAGAAGGCGAGCGCCGGCTTGGACCGGGTCAGGGACCGCAGGGCCGGCGCTACCAGAGGGGTTTGCGATTTAGAAGTGCTCACTCAGGGGACCGACCGTCAGAGCACGCCGGCTCCAGCGTTCGGCGAGTAATGGCAGGCTGTCGACGGTCGCACGCCAGCTTCCAGGCGCCGAGGTCACGTCAGAGTCATGGAGCAGGACCGTGTCGCCACCGACAGAGGTGCGTTCGACCTCGTCAGCGACCTGAGCCCCGCTCGTGCCTGCCTGCCAGTCCTTGCCCCACGCGCTCCAAAGCAGGAGAGTCAAGCCACTCCGCCTAGCGGCAACGAGGGTCGGCGCAGCCACGGCACCATAGGGAGGACGAAACCAGCGTAGCTGCCGCCCCGAAAGCCCTTCTAGAAGGTCACGGGCGGTCAGAACGTCTTTGACTACCGCCGGAGCGCTGCGAAGGAGGTGACTTTTATGAGACTCCCCGTGCACCGCAAGCTCGTGGCCCCGGTTCGCCACTTCTGCGACGACCTGCGGGTAGAGCCGGGCTTGCGATCCGAGGCAGAAGAAGGTGGCTCGCCAAGCCAACTCGTCGAGGGCGTCGAGAATCCGGGGCGTCGACGTCGGGTCGGGGCCGTCGTCGAAGGTGAGGGCGATGTGATCCGCTCGGCCGATGCCTGCGAGCCTAGGTATCAGAGCGCACCGGGCGGATCGCCATCCCACCGCCGCTGGGGCTATGTGGGCGACCACGGTTGCCGCTCCGAAGCAAGCGGCAACCGTGGGAGCAAGCGACCGGCGATGGTTCGGCCCCCGGCTCGTTTCTGGCGCTGACAGTCTCATCCAAGGCTGCTGAGCGGAGCAGGCAGAATTCCCTCAGTGCGGGTTGCTACCAGCAGCCTTCGAAGGTAGGCGTTGAGGCCGTTCGGGTTGGATGCGAGGCCGTCCACCATGTAAACCTGCCTCGGGGCGACCTTGATCGCTGCCGCCCCCGGGTGCAGGACGTGATTCGGCACGACGAGCTTCAAGTGGTAGGTGTCAGACTGCGTCAGGTCCCACGCGTTGAGCTGCCGCCCAGGCACGCTTTGGCTGACGACGACACTGAGGTCCGCCGAGATCTGTCCCGCTGCCCTAGCGTCGGAGGCGGCCTGCTGCCACGGGGGACCGTTGTCCAATGTCGCCGGTGCTACCGGGCCCGACGCTCCGAGACTGCTCGCTCCGCCGTCGTCGATGGTAAGTCCCTCCGCCACGAACGTGCGTAGCTGGGCAGCCGCCTGGAATGCAGTGGGCGCGTCAACCACCGCGGTCGCGTCAAGAGCGAGCAGGTCACCGCCTATTCGCGGGTCGCTGGCTTCGGCTGTGCTCAGACTCACGCCGAAGTAGGCGACGGTTTGAATGCCGGCCGGCGGCTGAAGCACACCCGCACCGGCCTCCGTCGCCATCGCGACACCAGTCGTAAGGCCCGCCCATCCGAGGGCGGCTGCCAGGAGGCCTCCCATCGTCACCCTCACCGCCCGCCGTGCGGTACGGGCACCGGAAGGCGCCGAAACGTATGCCGGGCCTGCAGAAAGGATCAGATCGGTCGGGGAATCGCGAAAGATTGCCCGCCCGGCCTGAACCTGCTCTCGACGCTCTACGCCATCCGCCGACAGCGCCTCGAGAGCGCGGTGCAGCGACTGACGGTCAGCAGCAAGCCGACTGACTCCAGCGTCGTGCATTCGCTGCGTGTTGTGGCGACCGTGGCCAGCGATCGGCTGGTAGCTGACGACGGGTAGGCCTGCACGCAAGGCCTCCAAGGACGTCAGGCCTCCGGCGTTCTCGACGAGGACATCGCAGGCGGCCATGAGAGCAGGCATGTCGTCGGTCCAGCCGAGGATCCTGCTCTGGCTGCCTTTTCGCTCGGCGTGCCGGCGGAGGCGCTCTCGAAGCCTCTCGTCACGCCCGCACACCACTACGGGTACGAAACGATCGTCGGAGGAAATCTCGGCCCACGTTTCGAGGATGCTTCCGACCCCCCACGAGCCGGCCACGACCAGGACGGCGCGCTGGTCATCGTCGAGTCCGAGTTGCTCCCGTACGACGCTGCGGGCAGGAAGCTGTGACTGCTCGAATCGAAGTGGCACGGCAGGGCCGCACGCGATACTTGGACGCTTAGAAAGCCGGTTCGCCTCGATGGCGGAACCCTCGTGAATTGCAAGATTGACGTCGACGCCTGGGTGCACCCAGAGGGGGTGCACGCCGAAGTCGGTTATGAAGTTGACGACCGGCACGGCGAGGCGGCCTCGGCGGCGTAACCTCCCCAGGCAGATGGTCGCCAAGGGATAGGTCGACACGACCACCGTCGGATCGAACTTCGACACCCATCGGAGCAGCCTGCGCCGGGTGAGCATCGTCACGACCACTGCGAGAAACCTCGACAGCCAGGGAACCCGGTACCAGAGCCGGTAGGACGCTTCGTACGCCGACGGCACGTGCCTAAGCTCGAACTCGTATCCGGAACGAAGTGCCGAGCCGATCCCGAGCGGCGCGCTGGCGAGGAAGTCCTCGATGACGGAGTCGTGGCCTTCCGCGCGGAGTTGCTGAGCAAGGTTGCGAGCGGCGCCGTCGTGACCCGCTCCCATGCTCGCTGAGATGATCAGAACGCGCCCGCTCGGCGGCGAACTCAGGGTGCTCGAGGGCGAAGCGAGCGTGTCTGTCCTGCGCACTGGGTCACAGGCTAGCGGTTCAACTCGATGGAACTGTATGTGAATCCTGCATAATCGTTGGCTGCGTCGCCCTCAGCGCCGGCCGCCGAGCCTCCGATCGGCGACAAGATCAAGAACAAGCCCGGTCCATCCTGTCTGGTGAGAGGCTCCAAGCCCTGCGGCCGAATCCCCGTGGAAGTACTCGTGGAACATGAGCATGTCCTTCCAGTTCGAGTCGATCTGGAGCTTCTCGTAGTCGCCGAAGACCGGCCGCCTGCCCTGGTCGTCGGGCAAGAATATGGAGACGAGCCGGCGAGACAGGTCGTTCGCCACGTCGTGTAGCGAGGCCTGCGCGCCGGACCCCGTCGGGTGCTCCACGGTGAAGGCGTCACCGAAGTAGTGATGGTAACGGTCGAGGGCTTCGATCAGGAGGTAGTTGAGGGGGAACCATATCGGGCCTCTCCAGTTAGAGTTGCCGCCGAAGAGCGCTGTAGTGGACTCGCCTGGCTCGTAGTCGACGGTGGCCTCGGTTCCGCCGATCCTGATCTCGAAAGGATGATCGAGGTGCGCTTTCGACACCGAGCGCACACCGAAGTCCGACAGCATCTCGTTCGGATCGAGGACGCGGCTGAGCACCCTGGCCAGACTTCGAGGGTCAACCACCGACAGCAGCAGTCGGTCACCGTCGCCCTTGACGGCAAGACGGCTTACGTGTTCACCAAACTCCGGTTTGTTGTCGAGGAACCATTTGAGGCGACGGCTAAAAGACGGGAGGGTAACCAGATGTTTCGGCTCGAGCACCGTCACCGCGAACAAGGCCACAACGCCCACCATCGAACGGACCCTGACCGGGATGGCATCTCCGCTGTCAAGTCGAAGAACGTCGTAATAGAAGCCGTCCTGTTCGTCCCACAGGCCCTGAGTCTCCATTGCGTGTGCGATGTACGTGAAATGTTCGAAGAACTTCGTCGCAACATCCTCATAGACGGGGTCGTCGACTGCGAGGCGCAGTGCTATCTCCAGCATGTTCAAGCAGAAGGCGGCCATCCAGGCGGTCCCGTCCGATTGCTCGGTTCGGCCAGGCACCGGTAGCGGCTTGGAACGGTCGAAGAGCCCTATGTTGTCGAGTCCGAGGAATCCGCCTTCGAAAACGTTGTTTCCTGCTTCGTCTTTACGGTTTACCCACCATGTGAAGTTCAACAGGAGCTTGTGGAACATCCGCTCCAAGAAGTCGTGATCTACCGAGGCGTCCTCCCCGCGAGCGGCTCGGGCCTGCTGGTCGATCTCGGCTACACGTAAGACTGCCCAAGCGTGCACGGGAGGATTGACGTCGCTGAAATTCCATTCGTACGCAGGGAGCTGGCCGTTCGGATGCATGTACCACTCCCGGCAAAGCAGGATGAGCTGGCGCTTGGCAAATGCCGCGTCGAGATGCGCAAGCGCCACGCAATGAAACGCGAGGTCCCAGGACGCGTACCACGGGTACTCCCAGGGGTCGGGCATCGATATGACGTCGCGATTGTTCAGGTGTGGCCACTCGCCGTTGCGGATTTCACCGCGGCCCGGCGGCGGAGCAGGCTGGGTAGCGTCGCCTTTGAGCCACTCCGCGACATCGTAATGGAAGAACTGTTTCGACCAGAGCATGCCCGCAGCGGCCTGGCGCATCACCTGGCCTTCCTCGGGTGTGGCGTCGGCGGGAAGAAGGTTCGCGTAGAAAGCGTCGGCTTCGGCTTTCCGCGCTTCTATCACCGAGTCGAAGTTGCGAGCCAGGTCGCCTTCGGCGGCACTTGGTGCTTGGCGCGCGCCCTCGCCGGTCTTCCAGAAGCGAAGGCGGACCTCGACCGTTGCGCCGGGATCTACGGTCAAGCGATGGTGGATTGCAGCTTTGGTGCCCCTAAGCGCCGGGTTGACTGTCGGCGTCTTGTGAACGACGTGATCGGCGATGCCGTCCTTTGCGAATTCCGGACCGTTCGTGCCATAGAGCTTGGCGGTGTTTGTGTCATTGTCGCAGAACAGGGGCGTCCCATTCTGATCCCACGCCAACTCCCACCGCCCTAGAGCAGGGTGCTCGGCGACCAGACGGGAACCTTGCATCGAAAGGGCCGGACGCTCAGCGCCGGAAGTCCATGACCAGGTGTTGCGGAACCAAACTGTCGGGAGCAGATCGATTGTCGCCGTGTCCGGGCCGCAGTTTCGGGCCGTTATCTTCCACAGGACGTCCTCAGGTCCGGCCTTCGCCCAAGTGCACTCGACAACCCAGAAGCGGTCCTCGTCAAAGACGCCCGTGTCCAGCAGTTCGTACTCGCGCTCATGACGTGATCGGGAGCCGTTGACTCCAAGCAGGTCCTGGTAGGGAAATTCCGCCTGAGGGTAGTGGTATCGCCATCGAAGCCACGACGATGTCGGGGTTGCGTCTAGGTACCACCAGTACTCTTTGACGTCCTCGCCGTGGTTGCCTTGCTCGCCGGTGAGCCCGAAGAGCCGCTCTTTTAGGATCGGATCCTTCCCATTCCACATCGCGAGGGCCAGGCACAGGTTCTGCTCGTCGTCGCAAAGGCCGGCCATGCCGTCCTCGTTCCAACGAAATGCCCGTGAAGCGGCGTGTTCGAAAGGCAGGTACGACCACGCGTCCCCGTTGGCGGAATAGTCCTCACGGACCGTACCCCACGCGCGTTCCGAGAGGTACGGGCCCCACCGCCTCCACGGCAAATCGCCCCGATCGGCCTCGCGTACGCGCTCGCGTTCAGTCTCCATGCCGTCAATGTTGGCATTTTTCCTTGCCCGGCAAGGGCAATACTTGACCTGGAGGCAGAAAACCTCTTGTATATCAGGGAAACTTCCCCAACTATCTGGAGGTAGCAGTGAATAGGACAGAGTTGGCCCAGGCGGTTCAGACCGCAACCGGTCTGGACAAGAAGCAGTCGGAGGCCGCCGTCGAGGCTGTCGCCGCTGCCATTATGGGGGAGGTGAAGGCTGGGAATCGCGTATCTATATTCGGGTTCGGTTCGTTCGACCCGAGGGCACGAGGACCGCGAACCGCCCGGAATCCCCAAACTCAGGCCACGGTGAAAGTACCGGCATCGAAGTCGGTCGCGTTCAAGCCGGCCGCAGCCTTCAAGGCTGCGCTAAACACAAAGGGCCGGGCGTCTGCAGCTAAGAAGGCAGCTCCTGCTGCGGCCGCCGCAAGTGCGCGTGCTTCGACGGCAAAAGCTTCGGCCGCCAAGGCTTCCCCGGCTGCCAGCAAGGCTACGGCCGCTAAGGCGGTTGCTAGCAAGGTGACGGCCAGCAAGGTGACGGCCGCCAAAGCGACGCCCAGTAAGGCGGCGGCGAGCAAAGCGGCGGCTGTGAAGGCTGCCTCGCCGGCGAAAGCCACAAAGGCACCTGCCAAGGCTGCCAAATCCGCTAAGAAACGGTGAGTTTGCGCAGTACCGGGCGGGACCTGCAACCTTTTAGTTTAAATGGGTCCCGCCCGAAGCCGTTGCGCCGCCCACGGCCTTGACTAAGCGACCTTAGATCCGCGAGGCAAGCTCAGTCCGGGGTGAACGGTCTCAAAGGCCGTCGATAAGCTTGAAAGCCTCGGCTGGCCCGTAGCCGAATCCCGATCCCAGCTCCGCGTGGCGTGAGTGCATCCTTCGAGCAAAAGCTGCGATGGCCTCGTCCTCGTCGACCTGGTCGATGTGCATGGTCGATCGGAACTGGGAGCGGTGAGCCAGCAAAGCCCGGAGCTTCACATCTTCGAACCCCGAGATAGTCTCGAGGTGGTCAGGTACGTCGGCCTCCCAAAGCAAAAGTCTGTCCGGGCGGTGCGGCGCAAGGCCATGCTCGGGAAAGAAGTGCGGGTCACGTGCGGCGACGATGCCGTCGGTCAGGAGGAAACCGGCGTTTCTGTGATCCGGGTGCAACCGGTACCGCTTCCACGGATCGTGGCCGAGCACGACCTGCGGCCTTACCGTTCGGATATGTCTCGCCACAACGCTGCGCTGTTCGAGTGAGCTCAGGAGCTCGCCGTCCACCCATCCACCGAAGCCCACCCTACCGTTGCCTCCCAGGATCCTCGAGGCCTCGATTTGTTCATCCCGTCGATGAGCGACCAGCTCGTCCCGGTCTTGCGCAGGGTCCCACGTCCCCTTCGAGCCGTCGGTGCATACAAAATGATGGATCTTGCACCCGGCCGCCGCCCACTTCGCCAGCGTCGCGCCGCATCCGAACTCGATGTCGTCGGGGTGCGCGCCGATAGCGAGCGCGCTTTGCGGGACGTCGACATCGACCGTCGGGGTTGTGTGGAACGGCCCGTGCGAGTTGGGATCGCTCACAGAGCTACCGCCATCAGATCCTCCGGCACGTCCACGTCCCACGCCAACGGAGAATCGTGGACAACCCTGAGGGGAGCGCCAGCCCGGCGGGATTCGTCGACATGGCGCCGAAACGATTGCGGCCCGTACGCAAAATTGAACGATATTCCGGGCGGAACTGATATCACGTTGGTCCCATCCTCTCGGCGATCCGGGACGAGGGTGATACCAGGAAACTCTGTCACCCAGCCAATGTCGTTAGCTAAAGGCAAATCGCTCGCTACCACGGCGACTGTGGCGAAACCCTCCGCCCGGAGATGCAGCAGCCCGAACTGCACGGCTCCGTTGAGCCCCCGTCCCGGCTCACAGATCACCGTGGCGCCGAGACCGGTCGCCCACCGTTCCACCTCGTCGTCATCGCACACGACGGCGACCGTCAAACCTCCGGCGGAACTGACGACCCGCTCAGCCATCTCGATCGCCAAGCGACGCCGCTGCGACGGTGTAAGCGCCGGAGCCAACCTGAGCTTCGCTCGATCGAACGCCTTGACAGGAATGAGAACAGCATCCCCGCGAGATCCCGGGGTGGTCGACGCTCCCATGGTCCATATGATAGGGAATGGTCATGGAGTTGCAGGACGCCGCCGAAAGTCGTGTGAGGCTGCGCTATAGCCTGAGCTCTCAATGATCCGCCAGCTTCTCCCGGCACCTGTGGCCATAAGCACTTTGCAGGCGTTGGAGGAAGCCTACCTACACTCAGCCGACGAGCACCTGCGGACAAACTTCGTCTCGTCCATAGACGGGGCCGTCGAGATCGACGGCGTCAGTGGGCCGCTCGGCGGTCAGGCTGACCGTGCAGCCTTTTTTGCGATGAGGGCGGTCTGCGACGTGATCCTTGTCGGGGCGGGGACGATGCGGGCCGAGAACTACGGCCCCGTCAAAATGGGAGAGGAAAGGATGGCGAGGCGGGCGAGCCGGGGCCAGGCAGCACTCCCGCGCCTCGCAGTTGTCTCGCAGAGCGGAGCGCTCGACGCAGCTGCTCCGCTGTTCGCCTCGCAGCCGCCTGTAATCGTCTATACCACCTCGACCGGGTCCCAGCGCCGTAATGGCCTTGCGGATGCTGCGGAGGTCATCGCAGCGGGCGACGGCGAAGTGCGCTTGAAAACCGTCGTTTCGGATCTGCGGTCGCGTGGGTTGGGGAGAATCCTCTGCGAGGGAGGACCTTCGCTGTTCCGGGCTTTGATGCGAGAAGGTCTGGTTGACGAAATCTGCTTGACTATCTCGCCGATGCTCGCTGTGGACGGCCGGGCGAATTCCGCTTCATCCGGTGCTTTGGTCCCAGTTCCTCTGCAGTTGCAGGCGGTTTTGGAGGGAGACGGCGCTCTCCTTCTTCGCTACCGGCCGCTGGTCGGGAACTGACGACCACCAGCGTATGCGTTCCAAGCAAATCCCCCCGACAAGGAACTTCGAACGTAGGTTGGCCGACCAGGGGTTCAACCTTGTGGTAGGAGTGGATGAAGTCGGGCGAGGGGCTTGGGCGGGACCTCTCGCGGTAGGCGCTGCTGTGGTGCCGGCTGACACTCGCGTGAACGGGATTCGCGACTCCAAACTGCTCAGCGAACGCAGGCGCGAACAGCTCTTCGAGCGAGTCTCGAAATGGTGCGTAGCATGGAGCGTCGGTTTGGCCAGCAACGACGAATGCGACGCGCTCGGGATGGCCGAAGCTCAACGCACCGCTACGAGGCGGGCGCTGGAGGCTCTACCGTTGGTCCCTGAGCATGTCCTCGTGGACGGACCATGGGACTTCGTCCAGGTGCTTCCAGCCACGACGATCGTCAAAGGGGATGCCAAATGTCTGTCTATCGCAGCAGCTTCGATCCTAGCGAAAGTCTCCCGTGACCGGATAATGCGCTGCGCAGCGGAACACTATCCCGCATACGACTTCGAATCCAACAAAGGCTATCCCTGCTCACGCCACACTATGGCACTCGTAGCGTACGGGCCTTCTGCCATCCATCGTCGCAGCTGGGCGTACATGGACCGACTGATCTGGGCCAACCCGGGCTTCGCTCGGCGCCTCCCAGAATCCTGGGGGGTCGAGCTCGCTTAGGCTGCGCAGGCGGCGTGTTGGATCGACACCCTGACGTTTGTTCTCGGGTGGCGGCTATGACTTTTGGGGTTTGTCAAGGAGCGGTGGTGGTCGACTGAGTCGACCCGCCGCTCGGAGGTGTGCCGATCCAAACTGCAAGTTGGCCAGCGACCGTCCCGACGACGACAGCGTTTGAAGACCGGAAGGCGACCAGGTCGAGCTGAAGGTTGGCGGAGGTGAGCCACGGTGTGGTGTCCAGGGGCACGGATTGCCAGCTTTTGCCGGCGTTTGACGTCAACCAGATGCCGTCCTTAGTCGGCGTCGACGCTAGTGGGGATCCGAGTCCGATGTCACTTCCCATGGACGCCGCAGGTCCAATGCCGCCCGCACTGGCTGAAGGCCCCGGGGCTTGGGGGTGCGCGCCAGGATCGGGATTCGCGAGGGCGATCCACTCGGAGCCGTTGTTGGCCATAGTGGTGAGGGGATCGGCTGTCCCGGGCACGAAGGAACTCACCTTTGATCTCACCCAGGTGGCGCCGTCGGTGGACTTCCACACCGCTGGGACGGAGTTGCCGTCCGGTGATGTGCTGGACCCGAAAGCTACCAGCGTCCCTCCGATGTCGACGCATCCCGACATGCTCTCGGTGGCTCCGGCGACTGGGGCGGGTGATACGGTTCCCGCTTGCCAGCCCGCCCCGCCCTTCGAGTACCACACCTGCGCTTCGACTCCGCTCGGCAATGTCGATGGGTGGCTTGACGTCTGCACCGGCTGGGGGGCCGATCCGACCGCTACCACCAAGCTCGGCAGAACCAGGGAACTTGGCGCACCCGTAGTTGTGTCGGCCGCCGTCGACGAGGTTGGCGCTTTCGCGGTTGTCGTCGGGGAATTTGACGGCACGGTTGTCGTCGAAACGCCCGGCCGCGTCGTCGAAGTCGAGGACTGGGAGGTGCCTGACGTGACCCTGCAGGTTCCATTCACCAAAGCGGCTCCAGAGGTCGCCGAAGGCGTCGGAAGGACGCCCTGCGACTTCCAATTGACTCCATCGCTGCTGACCCATGCTTCGGGTACACCTTCGGCCCCGGTACCTACGGCCATCCAGCCGTTACTCAGTCGCAAGGTGACAGCCGAAGGAGAAGGCAAGTTTGGCGGAAAAGGCGAGGCCGGGTTCTGCGCAATCCACGAAACGCCGTCGCTCGACGAAAAGGTCTTGAGGGAGACGGTCGCGGGACCGATCGTCTGCGAACGGTCCACCTCGTCCGCGTCCAACACGAGGCTTCCGGCAACGCTTGTCAATGCAAGGGGCACCGCTTTCGGTTGTACCGGGCCGAAGACCGCCGGATTCGAGGACGGTTGGACCCAACCTTTCGACGTCATGTCCAGCAGGTAGGGCTGCCCGGCGCGGGTGTCGACAACCACCGTCGTTGAGTAGGTGGCCCCTGCAGCCGTGGCTCGCCAGGTGCCAAGAGATGCGTCGGCGCTGGGCAGCCCTCCTGACGACCAGTGCAGTCCATCCGTGGAGCGCCATACCCCTTGGCCGTCGGGTCCTCCACCCGCAGCGATAAGGGAGTTTTTGCTTACGCTGCCTGTTACCTGCGAAACGTCAAACGCAGTCATGCCGCCCGAGGGGCCTAGAGCTGACGGTGACACTGACGAGGGAACAGGAAAATCTGTAGAGGGCTGACTCCAGCTGACGCCGTTCGGAGATATCCATGAGGCGGGAACCCATCCTGAGCCGAAGTTGATGCCCCCGACGGCAACGAGACCCTGGGTGAGCGGGGCTATCGAGAAGATCTCTTCGTTGGCCGCACCCGCGAACGCTCTTGACGACTGGCCGACCATACTCCAGGTGATGCCGTCGCCGCTCAACCAAAGGGCCGCTTGGACGGTCGGCCCGTTCGGGACTGAACCGCCTGCGTAGACGTCTGTGCCGACGCTGACGAGCGTGTTCACTTTTGCTCCCGGAGAAGCGTCGATGACTCGCTGCGCTCCTGCATTCGGTCGCCATTGCTGACCCGATACCGACGACCACATCGCAAAGCTCCCGTTGAACGTTCCGATCGCGAAGAACCCGAGCGGCCCGGCCGTCACGGCGGACATCTGCGAGGCCCCGGTGCCTGTCGAAACCGCAACCCGTGTGAGTGGCGCTCCCGGTTCTGCGGAGAACCACACAGCCGCTTCCTCCGATGCACCCGTCCCGATGGAACCGACCGCGACCGTCTCGCCGTTGTAAAGCGTCGCCGCATTGATGGTACCTACCAACGGCGCACCGGGCAGCGGCTTGGCTTGCCAGGTAACTCCGTCGGGAGATGACCAGGTCATCGGTTCCGGCAGGCCAGACGTCAAAGTCTGCGTGCCATAGAGCTGCCAGACTCCACCCGGCTGCGGCGTGATTAGAGCTGAGAGAGTCGACGTTGGCCCTCCGCCGACGGTGAGCGCCGGCGTCAGGGAACGAGACCAGTCGAAAGGTGACGCTGCAACGTGGGTCGCCCCAGTCGAGGCGAGAGTCGTCGCGCTAGTGGCGCTGACCGCCGAAGGAGGCGGAGTTGCGGAGCGGTGACTGACAGAACACGAAGCGGCGCCGGCAGCGAACAGGAGGACTGCTGCGCACTGCGCTGCGCGCCGGTACCCGAACAAGCGTCGCGATTGCACCCCGTGATTTGGAAGGGAGTTGGCGCCTGGGATTGGGTTTGGGCTGGCTGGCAAGTTGGCGGTGAATTGTGTCTGTCGAGAGGCCTAGCGGCTGCTCAGGTTGAAGCCGTCATCCCCGCCGCGTTTCCAGACTTGCCACCATTTTCGAGCGCTCCGCTTTTTTTCTATATCGCGGAGGATATCCGGTCCTGCCGCCGTGACAATCGAGCTCGCCTCGTCGAGCAGGGTGGCGATATCGTCTCCCGGCTCGTCAGGTTCGCTCTCCACGTCGGGCCGCCGCAGCGAACCGACGACGAACGAACCGTCGATGATGTCGCGTTGGTAACGGGCGCAGCTATCGGGACAACGCCACGGCGCCTCGGGGGCGAGGTTGAGCACACAAAAGCGTGCAGCCTCCCCAGAATCGTAGGTTCGGCTTTGGAAGTGCCGGCAATCTTCTCGCATGCTCACCCGACAATCGTGGCATCTCGGAGCCTGGTTGCGCACTGCAGGCCCTGCGGTGACCGCCTCCGGTAGATTCGGGGCCATGAGTGGCGAGACGCCCACAGAGTTGGGAGGAGCCTTGCGCCTGGCGGTTCTGAGGCTCTCGCGCCGGCTTCGCCAGGTCGGGGCGTCGGACGGGGTGACGCTGTCGCAAATGTCAGCGATGACAGTCATCGACCGTCACGGGGAGCTGACCCTCGGGGAGCTTGCATCCTTGGAGCGGGTTGCGCCGCCTTCGATGACCCGCATCGCTGCCAGGCTCGAAGACAGCGGCTGGCTGGAACGGCGCAGCGATCCAGGGGATCGTAGGGTGGCAAGGGTGGCGCTCAGCCCTGCCGGGAGGGAACTGGTAGAAGCTAACCGCCGGCGCGGCGACGCCTTCATATCGGAGCGTCTGTCGGCCTTGTCCGGTGAGGAGATAGAGGCTCTCGAGCGCGCCCTTCCGATCCTCGAGTGTATTGCCTCACATAAAGCGCCGCCTCCGCAGATCTCCTGAAGGACCCGCGCAGGTGGGGTACGCGCTGCCGGGGAAAGCGTGATGGAGAGCGTGATGGGAAGATTGTGAGCGCGTGATGGGGAGATTGTGACGAAAGTCTCTTGCATCGCCTCCGGAGCTTGTGCAATAATGATCAATGTCGCTCGGGGTGGTCCCCCCCCACCCCTAGAGCTATAGAGCGAAGGACCGGCCTCCCCCCTGCCGGTCCTTCGTCGCGTCCGGGGGAGGGCTCCGGGGGATAAGCGGAGACTCGGTGGGAGAATCGAGATGTCGTTCCTGGGTGTTGGGGCTGGAAGGATGCGGGCTTGACGCAAGGGCCCGCGGGTCGCCTTGGATTCGACGACATTCGTTCGGGCCGAGGCCGGTCCGGCCCTCCCCCAGGGGGCCCGAGGCCGCACCTCGCCCGAACGCCCCCTCTCGTCACCCACCATATGTGTCATTCGCCACACTTGGCAAGCCTTAACGGTGAGAATAAAGAAGATTTTTCTGCGAAGCGGGTAGTTTTTTCCTTATCCTTCGATTGATGCCGACGCCTTCTGCTGCTTTCTCACTTAGAATTCGTGCAAAGATCCCCAACCAACCAGGCGAGTTCGCGTCGCTCGCAACAGCGATCGGAGCTGTCGGGGGAAGCCTCGTCGGGATCGACATCGTGGGAAGCGGTGGTCCCACCGTCACCCGAGATCTGGTCGTGTTCTGTGACTCGGTGGAGCACGCATCCCAAGTCGAGGCAGCCGCCAGAGCTTTGGAGGGAATCGAAGTCATGGAGGTCGAGGACCGAACCTTCGCCGCACACGTCGGGGGCAAGCTCAGCATCGACGCCAAGACCGCCTTGCGCGACCGCGATGCACTGGCGATGACCTACACACCGGGTGTAGCGCGGGTGTGCACGGCGATATCGGAGCATCCCGAGTTGGTCCATCGCTACACGATGAAGAGCAACACTGTCGCAGTAGTCACCGACGGAACAGCCGTGCTCGGTCTCGGTGACATAGGTCCACGCGCTGCTCTGCCTGTGATGGAAGGCAAGGCCGTTCTCTTCAAGACCCTCGCCGGGATTGACGCCGTGCCGGTCTGTCTGGACGTATCGTCACCGGACGAAATCGTCGAGACGGTACGGCGATTGGAACCGATGTTCGGCGGTGTCAACCTGGAGGACATCGCAGCCCCGCACTGCTTCGAGGTCGAGCGTCGCCTTACAGAGACGCTGTCGATCCCAGTTTTCCACGACGATCAGCACGGTACTGCCGTGGTGGTGCTAGCAGCTCTCAAGAACGCGTGCCGGGTCGTGGGAAAGGATCTCGCTGATCTGCGGATCGTCCTATCGGGGGCAGGGGCCGCCGGGATGGCCATAACGAAATTCCTTCTTTCGGCGGGTGTGTCCGACATCGTCGCAGTTGATCGAATGGGTGCTATCCATCGAGGTATGGAGGGCCTCAATCCTTCCATGGCGTGGTTGGCTGATCATTCCAACCCTTCCGGGCGATCGGGGAGCCTTCGGGAGGTTCTCGTGGGATCAGACGTGTTTATCGGCGTGAGCGGACCGAGACTCCTAGACCGTGGGGATCTGAAGACGATGGCGAGCGACAGCATTGTCTTTGCCTTGGCCAACCCGGTTCCCGAAGTGCTTCCCGAGGACGCTGAAGGGGTTGTTGGTGTCATGGCGACCGGTCGGAGCGACTACCCCAACCAGATCAACAACGTGCTGTGTTTTCCCGGCATCTTCCGCGGTGCGCTTGACTGCGGAGCTACGGCTATCACTGAGGGGATGAAGCTTGCGGCTGCGGAGGCGATAGCAGCGGCTGTGGCGGCGGATGTGCTTGGTCCTCAGGAGATTGTTCCGAGCGTGTTCAGTCCAGGTGTGGCTCAAAGAGTGGCTGAAGCCGTTGCTGACGCGGCACGAAAAGAGGGGATCACCCGCTGGAGCTAGAGGGGGGTAACCGGCTGGAGCGGGGATAACTGGAGGGCGAGAGTCTCCACTTTTCTGTATCGAACATATGTTCGATACAGTAGAGGGCGTGAATGCTTCAGGAGCCTCCTCGCTCCCACCTCCACCCCTGAAAGGGATACAGGATTTTGGCTTTCACCCAAGGGGAGCATCCTTTAAGGCTGAACCGTCATTGCTGGCTGAACCGTCGTTGCTGGCTGAACCGTCGATGCTGGCTGTCCCGGACTCCATGGCCGCACTCTTTCCTGGAGGAGGCATTCTCAAAGGGAGCCTGCTCAGCATCGGTCCTATAACCGATAGCTGCTCGGTGGCCTTAGCGCTTGCAGGTGAAGTCACCAAGCACCGAGGATGGGTGGCTGTCTCAGGTTTGCCTTCACTTGGCCTGGCGGCAGCCGCCGAAATGGGCGTGGACCTGGATAGGTTGGTGCTCGTCCCAGCCCCTGGCGCAAAGTGGTTGGAAGTCACGGCAACTCTAGCCGACGGTTTCGACATGATCTTGGCTCGGCCAGGTGTCCGAGTTGCCCCCGCAGACGCTCGGCGTCTGGCGACCCGTGTGAGGCAGAGAGGTGCAGTGGTGGTCTTGGTCGACCCACCCGGATGGCCCGAAACCCCTGATTTGATCCTCAAGATCCTGCGGTCCAGATGGGAAGGACTGGAGGAGGGTTACGGGTGTCTGGGTGGCCGCAAGATCGATGTCGAGCTGTCCGGTCGCCGCGCGAAAGGCCAATCGCGCCGTCGAAGGCTTTGGCTTCCCGCGCCTCCAATCCGTTTCGGTACAGGGGCTCCGTTGGACGGTATAGGGGCTCCGTTGGCTCCATTGGACGGCATAGGGGTGGAGATGCTGGGCGAAGAGGCACTGTCGGGGTGAAATGCGCATGTTAGGAGAGTTGACCTCCGATCGAGGGACCCGTGTCCTCGTAGCTCGTTGGTTCGACTGGTCGGCGATTGCTGGCGGACTCAGATCAGACCTGCCTGCTGCGGTCGTGGCGGCGAGCCGTGTTGTGGCGTTGACTCCCGCCGGTCGCGCCCAGGGTCTGATGTTGGGGATGCGCAAGCGCGAGGCCCAGGCCCGGTGCCCGGAGCTCTCGATCGTCCGAGCGGACCCAGGTCGCGATGCACGAGCCTGGGAGTCTGTCGTAGCGGCCATCGAAGCCTTGATGCCATCAGTCCAGGTTCTGTCTCCAGGAGCCGTGGCTGTTCCGACCAGAGGCCCGTCGAGGTACTACGGAGGAGACGGACCTCTAGCTGATCGCGTTCGCAAAGTGGCAGAAGAGACGGTTGGCAAGACTGGATGCTGGGTGGGGGTGGCCGATGGTCTATTTGCCGCTCGACTGGCCGCTGGCGGGATCGCGGTCACCGGCGAGAAGAGCGGGACGTCGCCTTGCGATAAGGGAGGTTCCAGGTGGCCTGAAGGGGGCGTCACGATCGTTCCTCCCGGTGCCAGCCAGAAATGGTTGGGACCGATGCCTTTGGCGACGCTTGGCGTCGGCTACGAAAATTTGGTGGATCTCCTATACCGTCTCGGGCTTCGGCGTCTCTCCGATCTTTCCGACCTCCCGGTCGGAGCTGTGCTCGCCCGGTTCGGTCCTCAGGGTATTGCCGCTTATCGTCTGGCGCGAGGACTGGATGACAACTTGGTACAGGTGCGTGTCCCGCCGGCTGATCTGACCTTCTCCGCTGAGCTGGACCCTCCTGAGGTGAAGGTGGAAGCGGTGACCTTCGTCGTCAAGTCCCTCGCCGACAAGCTTGTAGACCGTCTGCGTTCGACAGGGTTGGTTGTTACCGCTGTGTCGATCGAGGCTCATACTGATCAGGGCGAGAGATCTGTGCGCCAGTGGCGCCACGACGAGGCTTTCAGCGCTTCGGCTTTGGCGGAACGGGCACGTTGGCAGATCGAGGGGTGGCTGTCCGGTCGTGGGCCGGTCCTGGCGGGGGGTTCGCCGGTCCTGGCGGTGGGGCCAGAGTCGGGGCCAGAGTCGGGGCCAGAGTCGAACCCGACCGCGGGAATAGTGCTGCTACGGATCGTTCCCGAAGAGGTCCGCCAAGACAAGGGTCGTCAACTCGATCTGTGGGGGATTCCTACAGACGGAGATCTTCGAGCATCCCGGGCTATTGCTCGAGTCCAAGCCATGCTCGGATCCGAGGAAGTAAAGGCGGTCGGCTTCAGGGGGGGGAGGGAAGTCTATGAGCAATTTCAGCTGGTCCCCTGGGGTGCTCCCCGAGGACATGAGCCGGTGTTGCCATGGCCAGGCCGTATTTCACGCCCATACCCTGGCCTGGTACACGAGCCACCTTTGGAGGCCGATCTTCTGGATGACTGTGGGGTATCGGTGTCCGTTGATGCCAGGGGGTTTCTCGATCGCTCTCCGGCTGTCCTGGTCGTGAGCGGAGGATCCACCCAGCCGGTGGTCAAATGGGCAGGACCATGGCCGCTAGAGGAGAGGTGGTGGCACCCGGTCCAGAAGCGTCGCCGAGCCCGGATGCAGTTGATCGTCGCTAGGGGAGAGGCGCATCTTGTGTTCCGGGAGTCCGCTCGCTGGTGGCTGGAAGCCACCTACGCTTGACCGAGATTGACCTAGGCGGTGACGATCGGGCCGGAGCTTGCAGATCGGGACGGCACCTGGTGACCGGCTAGCAGTACATCACGGCCCCTACGGGCCTGGCGACGCTGCCACCAGTCCGCGATCATCATCGACAGGATCAGATCGGCGATCCCGGCGATCACGTCCAGCAGGAAGTGATTTCCGGTGGCGATCACGGCATAAGCCGTCATCGCCGGGTAGAGCCAGGCCAAATTGCGCCACCACCGGGAGGGCAGCATCCGCCACACGACCAGGGCCGTCCAGACAGCCCAGGCCATGTGCAACGAAGGCATAGCGGCGAGCTGGTTCGCAGCGGTAGCCAGCGTTCCTGCGTGCCACGAACCGATAGCGTGGGTCAGAGCGACCACGTCGGTGTACACCTTGGGATTGAATAGGCGTGGAGGGTCACTAGGGAATATCCAGAACACCGCCATACCCATCAGGTTGGCCACGATCATCGTGTTGCGTAACGGCCGGTAAAGGTCGGGGCGTTTCCACCACAGGAAGCCAAGAGCTCCGAGTGTGAAGACGAAATGGGCGTTGTCGTAGTAGTTGGCGACTATCACTGCGAAGATGTGGTGAGAGGCCAGCCAGTGGTCCATCGACGCCTCTGGGTCGATGTGAAGTATTTCCTCCAAATGGAGGAACGAAGCCGAGTTGGAGTGCGCTGCGGCTATCCGGAGAGGCGACAGATTGTTGATGGCGTCGTATATCCAAAGGAGCCAGACGATGAAGGTGGCCTCCAGCCAGACCGGCGGGCGACCGGTGGAAATCCTGGTCCTGAGGCGATCGACCCGGTCCGGGAGGTGGAGCGACATCTTCCGGGAGGCCTTGGAGTGTCCCGCACCTCCCGGTTTGTCCGAATCAGGCGTTGCGGCGCGAGGCGAAGTAGTCGTCACTTCCCGACCACTCTAGGAAAGGACAAAGAATCTGTCTGGGCGGCAGTGTTTCGCCGGACCTTGCAGGCGGGGCTTAGTCACGTTTTGAGGCATTTGCGTAGTTGGGACGACCAGCATAACCCTACCGGCAAAAACGATTGATACTTTATACATCTATAGCCGGTATAAAGTATCAATGGTTTTTGTGACTGACTGAAAACCACTGTAAATGGCTGGCGGCTGGCGGCTGGCGGCTGGCGGCTGGCGGCTGGCGGCTGGCCTTCTACTACGCCAACTCTGTCGCCCCTTCGACGACAAGGCCCATGGCTATAAGATCCTCCTCGGCGTTAGCCGGGCCTACAATCTGAAGCGAGACGGGTATCGATGACCACATGGCGGTGGGAATGGGAAGGGCGAGAGCCGGCAACCCTGCAAGGTTGAACGGGGTCACGCAGCGAATCCGCTTGAGTTCGGAGGCCTGCTCGAGTGTCGGGGGGTCGGATGCAAGTACAGGGAGGGTAAGCAGGTCCACCTCCTCGAAGGCCTGTCGGAGTTCGCTGTCCCATTCGATGCGGATTCGCCTGGCGGCATCGACGTCGGAAGGAGAGATCTTCGATGCATGTTCTAGGCGCTCGGCCACATCTACAGACAGGGCTGCGGCATGTGTTCGCCACAGCCACGCGTAAGTATCCCAAGCTTCAGAGTCGAGGATTGTGGCTGCTGCCCATGTTGCCTTCTCCCATCCGGGCAGGGTGAGGTCTACGCGGGCAGCGCCGACTGCCTGGCAGAACCCGTCGGTGGCAGCATCGACGGCTTCATCAATGTTCTCTGCCGCGGGAAGTCGTAGGCGCCCAATCCGACGGGGCAGGCCGCGGCCGGCGGACGAGAAGCCAGGCTCGAGAAGCGCCATTCCCTGCTCTGTCGCTCGAACTGTTGCCGCCATCGGGCCGACCGTGTCAAGCGAAGGGGCGAGGGGGGCCACTCCATTCGTGCTCACCCGACCCCAGGTCGTCTTCAAGCCGACGACGCCGCAGCATGCCGCTGGAATCCGTATGGAACCCCCCGTGTCGGTTCCAAATGCAACGTCGGCTTGCGCATCTCCGACCGCGACGGCCGAGCCGCTCGAGGATCCGCCGGGTGCGAGGTTTGGATCGAGCGGGTTGACCGGAGTCCCAAACCACGGGTTGATGCCTGTGACGCCGTATGCCAACTCGTGGAGATTGGCTTTTCCCACGATCGTCGCTCGGCCGGCTGTCACGGCGTCTCGTGTTCCACGAAGGCAGACTGCGTCCATCGATGCGGGCTGTAGCGATTCGGCGATGACCTTGGAGCCGCGAGTCGTGACTGTGCCGGCGATGTCGATCAGGTCTTTCACCGCCACCCTAAGAGCTCCGTCCCGGCCGGGCGACTGAAGGTTGGAGTCGACGTCTTCAGCCCGGCTTATGAAGGTGGCCACCCGGGGAGTATAGGAGGGAGTCCCAGGCGGGCGGAGGTAAAGACTCCCCGATGGTCGAACATACGTTCGACTCAAGCCGGTCTATCGGAGTACTGTTGGGCGGTGGGATATTCAAACCCCCCAGTGCCGTGGAAGGAGATGGAGGCCACGCTCTCCGGCCGCGCCCGGCCTTTCCCCTCCCAGGGAGACGGTAGCGACAGTCCAGCCTGGTCCTACAAGCGGCCGGCCTATCGACGTCGCGCCGACTTCAGCTTCGAGCGAGGGGAGGGCGCTTCACGAGCGCGCTACGCAGAGCTGCACTGTCACTCCAACTTCAGTTTCCTAGACGGCGCTTCGCATCCCGAGGAACTCGCCGAAGAGGCAGCCAGGCTGGGGCTGACAGCTCTGGCGTTGACCGACCACGACGGTATGTACGGGGTGGTCCGCTTCGCAGAAGCGGCCCGGGAGGTGGGTTTGGCGACTGTGTTCGGAGTGGAGCTGTCGATTGGCCTTACCCGTTCCCAGGCTGGAGTTCCCGATCCAGAGGGCACGCACCTGGTGGTACTGGCCCGTGACCCGCTCGGCTACACCCGCCTTTGCAGGGCGGTATCGGTTGCCCATATGAGAGGAATGCAGAAGGGCCGTCCCACCTTGGACATCGAGACATTGTCCGCACTGGGGGCTGGAGGGTTACCGGATTTCACCTCTGATGGCATTCCGGTCGGAGAGCCTTCCGGTCTCAGCGGCGAACACTGGCTGGTGCTGACCGGATGTCGCAAAGGATCTCTCACCAAGGCACTTATGGAGCATGGGCCGTCTCGGGCGGCGGGTGAGTTGCAGAGGCTTCAAAGCTTCTTCGGTAAAGACAATGTGGTGGTGGAACTGTGGGACCACGGCGATCCCCTCGACTCGGCCCGCAACGACGCCCTGGTGGACGTGGCGGTCCGCTCGGGGGCTGATCTGGTGGCCACCAACAACGTCCACTACCACCGACGGTCACGTCAGCGAATTGCCGGTGCGCTTGCTGCGGTGAGAGCACGACGCAGCCTGGACGACATGGACGGTTGGCTCCCCGGCGCAGCCTTCGCCTACCTGCGCAGTGGGGAAGACCAGGAGCGACGTTTCGCTCGCTATCCAGGAGTGGTGGAAAGGGCCGCCGAGCTTGGAGCGCAATGCGCCTTCGATTTGAACTTGCTGGCACCGAAACTGCCTCCATGGCCGGCGCCGGAAGGCCACAGTGAGATGAGCTGGCTGCGTCACCTCGCCGAGGAGGGCGCTGCCCACCGCTACGGATCTCGACAGCACCCCCGCCACCCGAAAGCTTGGGGGCAGATCGACTACGAGTTGGAGATGATCGAGCAACTCGGCTTTGCCGGATATTTTCTGATCGTATGGGACGTCGTGGAGTTCTGCCGTACCCGTGACATCTTCTGTCAGGGGAGGGGATCGGCGGCCAACTCCGCCGTTTGCTATTCCCTCGGGATCACCAAAGCCGACGCTGTCGGGTTGGGGCTGCTCTTCGAGCGTTTTCTGTCTCCCGAGCGTGACGGGCCGCCCGACATAGACATCGACATAGAAAGCGGCCGTAGGGAGGAGGTCATCCAGTACCTCTACCGTCGTTACGGTCGGGGGGCGGCGGCACAGGTAGCCAACGTAATTACCTACAGGCCGCGCTCCGCAGTGCGTGACATGGGCCGGGCGCTCGGCGCGTCCACAGGCCAACTCGACGCCTGGTCCAAACAGGTGGATGCCTGGGGTCCGCTGGAATCAACCGTTGAACATCAGATACCTGCCCAGGTTATGGACCTGGCCGGACAGTTGCAGCATTTCCCCCGTCACCTCGGTATCCACTCCGGTGGCATGGTCATCTGCGACCGTCCCGTATCGGAGGTGTGCCCTGTCGAATGGGCAAGGATGCCTGGGCGCAGCGTCTTGCAGTGGGACAAGGACGACTGTGCGGCGACAGGGCTGGTCAAATTCGACCTTCTTGGGCTCGGAATGCTGAGCGTGCTTCACTCGAGCGTCGACCACGTGAAGGAGTTCTACGGGCTGGAACTGGACCTGGCGGAGCTGCCTCAAGACGATGAGGTCTACGACATGCTTTGCCGGGCTGATTCTGTCGGGGTGTTCCAGGTGGAAAGCCGGGCTCAGATGGCGACGTTGCCGCGGCTCGCTCCTCGCTGCTTCTACGACCTGGTTGTAGAGGTGGCTCTGATACGTCCGGGACCTATACAAGGAGGGTCGGTCCACCCCTATATTCGCCGACGTAACGGCACTGAGGCTGTCACTTACCTGCATCCGCTTTTGGAAAAAAGTTTGGCGAAGACTCTCGGAATCCCCCTTTTCCAAGAACAGTTGATGCAGATGGCCATCGACGTAGCCGGCTTCAGCGGAGCGGAGTCTGACCAGTTGCGCCAAGCCATGGGCTCGAAGAGGAGCCTTGACAAGATGCAGCGGATACGTGCACGCCTCTACGAGGGTATGGGCGAGCGGGGGATAACCGGCGGGGTGGCAGACGCCATCTGGGACAAGATGGTGGCGTTCGCCAACTACGGGTTCCCGGAGAGTCATTCGGTGAGCTTCGCATACCTGGTCTATTCGTCCGCATGGCTCAAATGCCATTACCCGGCTGCTTTTTGTGCCGGTCTTCTTGACGGCCAGCCAATGGGGTTCTGGTCTCCGCAGACTATCGTCTCAGACGCTCGCCGCCACTGCGTGGAGGTACTCCGACCGGATGTCAATCTAAGCCGGAGCGCTTCTGTGCTCGAGGCGTGTTCGTCAAGCGGGAAGGGAACGGCGGCGGTCCGGATGGGATTGACGTACGTCAGGGGAATGGGTAAGGAGGCAGCCGAGCGCGTTGTCGGAGGTCAGCCCTATCTAGACATGGAAGACTTCCTGCGCCGCAGCGGACTTGATCGAGCCAGGGCTGAGGCACTTGCCACCGCTGGGGCATTTGACAGTTTCGGAGTCAGCCGCCGGAGCGCTTTGTGGGGTGCGGGGGCGATATCGCCGGTCGGGACCTCCCGAAACGGCACTGCATCCCTCGACGGATTGATCCATGGAGTCGTCGCTCCGCCCCTGCCCGGCATGACCCCGGTGGAGACCAACAGCGCGGACTTGTGGTCCACTGGTCTTTCAACAGACAGTTACCCGACGCAGTTCCTGCGATCGGCCCTTGAAGCGGCGGGGGTTTTGACAGCTGCCAACCTCGCTGGCGCAAGAGCCGGCGAGAAGGTGACAGTCGCAGGGGTGGTAACTCACCGCCAGAGGCCTGCGACGGCGCAAGGGGTGACTTTTATCAATCTCGAAGACGAGACCGGACTCATCAACGTGGTCTGCTCGGCTGGAGCTTGGGCACGCTACCGCAAAGTTGCCCGTTCCAGCCCGGCGCTGTTGGTGAGAGGACGACTGGAGCGCGCTGACTCTGTGACCAATGTCATTGCTGAACGTATAGAAGCCATCTCTTTTGCCAGTTCGGTGCTGCCCACGTCGAGGGATTTCCGTTGAAACCTTCACAGCTGATTCCAAGAATCTGTTAGGGCGGCTCCTAAGTGGCTTCACGACACTTGACACATGCCCAACCACCGAATCACGGCCCGCGACGCCGGCCTTGCAAAGGTCTCGAGAATAACCCGCTGGACCCTTGCCGCCGCCGGGGCTGCGACAGGCGTCTTCTCCATCCTCGCCGCCGACTCGTTCTCGGGTCACATCACGGCGCAGGCATCCTCCACGACCGCTCAGGGATCCGCCACGACGGCTTCGAGCGCAAGCTCCAGTTCGGCGAGCCAATCTTCGTCTTCGGGTTCCGGCCTCCTTCCTTCTTCTACGCCCGTATCATCGTCTGCTGCGGCGCCCACCGTTGTATCAGGTGGCTCCTGACCTGTACCGACGACATGATCGACGAGCGCTACATGAACCCTGGGGCTGAGACAACTTCCGAGGCGATGCGGTCAGGCCAACCCAGGCTGCTCGGGAGGCCTGCAGCGACGACGCTTGGCGACCATCTGGCCCGATATGGAACCCTCCCCCTTTCCAAGGCGGCGTCACTTGTCGCAGAGGTGCGAGCGTCCGGGCTGCGAGGCCGAGGCGGGGCGGGTTTCCCGACCGCTGTCAAGCTCGAGTCCGTCGCAGCCAACTCGCGCCGCCAGGCTCCTGTGGTCGTCGGGAACGCAACCGAAGGAGAACCCGCCAGCGTCAAGGACAAGGTTCTCTTGCGAAGCGCCCCTCACCTGGTGTTGGACGGCCTGATCTCTGCGGGTGTGGCGCTCGGCGCGGGCAAGGCGATTCTTTGCATCGAACGCCGGGACACCCAGAGCGCCCAATCAGCGCGCAACGCTATCGCCGAGCGATCCCGCTGGGATCCGATAGGAGTCGAAATCGCACTTATCCCGCCGCGCTACGTAGCAGGGGAGGAGACCGCCCTGGTGTCATGGTTGAACAATGGGGACGCCCGACCCACCTTCGTGCCGCCGAGACCATCAGAGCGGGGAGTCATGGGGTTGCCGACGCTCGTCGACAACGTCGAGACCTTGGCCAACATCGCCCTCATCGCGCGCCACGGAGCCGCCGGTTACCGCCTCGCAGGCACCTACGACGACCCGGGCACAGCGCTGATCACCGTGCGCGGCGCGGTATCGCAACCCGGCGTGTACGAGCGCGAATTCGGTGTCCCTCTAGCGTCGTTGCTCGGCGACGCCGGCCTTCAGGCTGCAACCGGCGTACTGTTCGGCGGGTACTTCGGTACGTGGGTAACCCCGCACGAAGCGGAGCAGGCAGCCTTCTCGAGGGAATCGCTTCGAGGGTTCGGAGCGTCACCGGGATGCGGCCTTGTAGCGGTCATGCCCGCCGAGCAGTGCCCGCTTCAGGAGGTGTCGGCCGTGCTCGCGTGGCTCGCTGCGAACTCCGCCGGCCAGTGCGGACCGTGCGCCAACGGACTGCCAGCGATGGCCGGCGCATTCGCGGGCCTCGAGGCCGGGGACCCGAACGGCAGGTCGGCTAATCTACTGGACCGCTGGTCGACGATGATCGCCGGCCGCGGTGCTTGCAAGCTCCCGGACGGCGCGATCCAGTTCGTGCGTAGCGCTACCCGGGTCTTTGCCGATCACATCGAACGACATCGCCGCGTCGGGCCATGCCGCGCGAACCTCTCCCAGGTGCTTCCGACCCCGCCGCTTGGCGCATGGCGATGAAGCCCCTGTGCCAGGAGCCTCGGGGTGCCGACAAACAGCGGTGTGTCGCAGCGTCTATCTCCGACGGGTCGCCAGCGTGAGCGGCCCCTACAAGCGTCGCTGGGATGGCACTCTGTAGCTGTGCCCGTCGACGTGCCGCGCCCGACCGGAGCCCTGCGGCCGATAGAGCTTGCGACGGCGTCAGTCTTGGCCGCCCTCGCAGTGGTACTAACGGTTGCGGGCTGGTTCCTGCCTCACCTCGGTGTCATTGCCGCCCTAGCGGTTGTGCCGCTCGGGGTGGTAGCTCATCGCCACCGCCTCCGGGCTCTCCTCGTGGCGACATTCAGCGCCTCGGTCCTGTGCTTCTTGGTGGCGGGCACCGGAGCAGTGACCAATATCATCGAGTGCGCAGCCGTCGGCGGGTTGGTCGGTGTCGCGAAGCGCCGCGGCTGGCATCCCGCAGCCCTCTTCGCCGGCACAGCGGTCATCGGTCCGGCCCTCGGTCTCGCCAGCGTCGCTATCCTCGCAGTTCTCGGATCTCTGCGGAAGTTGACAATTCTGCAGATTCGCAACACATGGATTGGCGTGCGTCGCATTCTCAGCCTCGCCATTCCGCAGGGAGGCGCCATCTCGACGCTCAATCATTTCGTCGACGCAGCACTTCGATTGTGGTGGGTGACAGTCTTTGCGATCGTCGTCCTGGCGACCGTCTGGCTGTCGCTCGTAGCGTGGCTCCTGCTCGGACCGGTGCTCGAACGACTTTCGTGGATCAGCGCAGAGGATCGCCTCGACGAACCTGGCCGGCATCGCGCCGACCCGGGACCGCTCGGCGCCGGCGATCCTGCACCGGTGCCGGCTTTCCTCGAAGACGTCTCCTACGCGTACCCTGGCGCGGAAGGTCTTGCGGTCCGAGGTGTCTCCCTCGCCGTTCCTCCTGGGCAGATGGTTGCGCTTGTGGGTGACAACGGTTCTGGAAAGTCAACCTTGATACGACTTCTCGCAGGTCGCCGCCCGACCGGTGGAGTCGTGCGCCGCGAGGGGGCTGCGGGGCTCGGACGGCCCGGGGGAACGGCGCTGATAATGCAACATCCCGAGACCCAGGTGCTCGGGGTGCGCGTCGAGGACGACGTCGTTTGGGGGCTCACCGAGACCGCGGGCGTCGACGTCGACGGCCTCCTCGCTACCGTAGGGCTTGCCGGAATGGGCGGGCGCGAGACGGCGGGTCTGTCCGGAGGGGAACTGCAGAGGCTGGCCGTGGCTGCCTCCATGGCCCGAGAGCCGGCATTGCTTCTCTCCGACGAATCCACGGCCATGCTTGACGAGCAGGGACGGCGTTCGCTCAGCAACGTGTTGCGTTCGCTTCCAGGGCGAAACGGTACGACGGTCGTGCACGTCACGCACCGCCACGAAGAGGCGGAACTGGCTGACCAGATCCACCGTATGAGTTCTGGACAGCTCGTAGCGGACGAGAACGGCTCGGCGCAACGGCGCGAACGAGTCGACGACCTCCCCTCGCATGGGGGACATGTCTCGGAGCGCGAGTCGGTCGAGCCCCGCAGCCCCCGGGTCGTGCCTAGCGGGGCAGCCCCGCTGCGGGTGGTCGACGTGAGCCACACGTACAGCCTCGGGACGCCCTGGGCCAACCAGGCGCTGAGCCACGTCAACCTCAACATCGATGCCGGCGAAGGGGTGCTCGTCGTAGGCGACAACGGCTCCGGCAAATCGACCTTGGCATGGGTACTCGCGGGCCTGCTCAGACCGAGCAGAGGCGCGGCATTTCTCGGGGACCAGCCCGTCTTGGACCAGGTCGGGTCGGTGGCTGTCGCATTCCAGCACGCCCGCCTGCAGTTGCAACGCTCGAGCGCCGGCGCGGACATACGCGCGGCGGGGGCATGCGACGACGCCTCGGCTCGCTCGGCGTTGAACGCCGTGGGCTTGGATCCTTCGGAGTTCTTCGAGCGAAGGGTCGACGCCTTGAGCGGCGGCCAGCAGCGGCGGGTAGCTCTCGCCGGACTGCTCGCATCCCGTCCGTCGGTCCTCGTATTGGATGAACCTTTCGCAGGCCTGGACGCGTCCGGCCGGGATGGCGTCGCGGATCTGCTCGGAGCGCTACGTCGCGAGCGGGGAGTTACGGTCGTGATCATCTCCCACGACATGGAAGGCACCGAGCGGATTGCCGAGCGAGTAGTACGCCTTGAAGCAGGTCGAGTCCTTTCGGACGTCTCGAGGGGCATGCTCCGCCGATGACTGGGACTGCATCGCGGACGACCCGCTCCGATCGGGCGCATCGGGGCACCCAGATCAACTTTCTCCGCGAGGTCAAAGTCGACTCCCCGATCCATCGAATGTGGGCGGGAACAAAGATCATTGCGATCGCCGGGATCAGCTTCACGGCGGTGTACTACCCGACGTGGGGCTCGCTCGGCCTGCTCACGGCGTTGCTTCTCCTCACAACCTTCGCCGCTCACATTCCGCGCGGCGCCTGGCCGCGTCCCCCACTGTGGTTCTGGCTGACGGTGATCGCTGCCGGTCTCCTAGCGTCGATCGCCGGCGGCTCTCCCTACCTCGATCTTGCCGGGACGAAGCTCGGTCTAGGTGGCCTCGACGCCTACGTGCGCTTCGTGGCGACAGGGATGCTCCTGCTGCTCGGCGCCGCGGTCCTCGGCTGGACGACGTCGCTCGCCGATATCGCTCCCGCGATATCGAGCCTTCTCCGACCTCTACGTCTCGTTGCATTCCCTGTCGACGAGGTAGCGGCTTCGATCGCACTGTCGGTGCGCAGCCTTCCGCTACTCGTGGGCGAGATGCGGGCCCTGCTCGCTTTGCGCAAGCTTCGCCCCCAGACGGCGAAGCCGGGGATGTCCAGCCCGGAAAGACGGTTCGTGCAGCTCGTCGACCTGCTTGTGGCCGCGCTCGCGGTGTCGGTACGGCGCTCCGGGGAGATGGCAGAGGCGATCACGGCCAGAGGTGGAGTCGGGGCGATTTCGACCCGGACACGTCGCGCCGGCCCGTTCGACGTCGCCGCGTTGGTCGTCCTGGCGGTTGTCTGCTACGCCGCGAGCTCGTTTCCAACCTGATCGACCGGCACGGATCGCGACGAATCAGATGACAGCGATGCACCGGCATTTGCTCCTGCTACCAGGCCCAGAGCGATCCACTCCCGCGCGCTCAGCGTCTGGCCAAGCACGACGAGTCCAGCGAGCGCTGCGAACGCCGGCCCGAGGCTGAGCATCACCCCGAATCTCCTGGGGCTCACTCGGCGCAGCGTCAGGAGGTCCATGCTGTAGGGGATGATCGACGACAATGCGCCGACCCCGGCACCTATCGCCAGGACCCGCGGCGCGAAGAGTGCGGTTCCCCGCGTGATCAACCCGAACGGCGCTATCGCAAGGGCTGCGACGCCCAACGCCCAAGTCAAACCATCGAGAGACGAGAAGCGCTTTCCTGCCTGCTGGCTCGCCAGAATGTAGCCGGCCCAGAAGGCGCCCGCCAGCAGCGCGAAGGCGACGCCGGCGGGATTGAGCACGCTGCCGACCCCGATGCCCAGAAGTGCCACCCCACATCCAGCGACGCAAGCCCATGCAACGTCGCGACGATGCCGGGATGTGACAAGCGACAGGCAAAGCGGCCCGGAGAACTCGATGGTGACAGCGACGCCTAGTGGAATCCGCGATATCGATTCGTAGAAGGACAGGTTCATAGCGGCGAGGTCGAGGCCGAAAAGGACAATAACCCCGAAGTGTCCCCTGAGGGGGAGGCCCTTCTTTCCCCGCAGGAGCAACGTTCCGGCGATCATCGCGGCACCGGCGAAGAAGAGTCGGAGAGTCGTAGCTCCCTGCGGACCCACCGACGCGAAGAGCTTCGTGGCGAGCGCTGCGCCCACCTGGACGGACAAGGCGCCGAAAGCCACCATCGAAAGTGGGGGAACACGCCCGGGCCATCTCCGCCAGTTCACCCCCCGAGACTAAGACTCCTGGGGAGATTGCGACCACGCGCCGTCCGCAGCAGCTCCATATCCCACCACGGAGTCAAGCTGACCCGCTCCGCAGGGCGTGAACCGCAGATAAGCAAGGCGGTGCCCCGCGGCTGCTGGCTGACGGCGTCGAGGGGAAGGCGACGTTGACGTTGGCTTGACCAGGTCACGCTTGGGGCGCCCCTCGAAGGCGACCAGATCGGGTTGCGGGTGACGCTCATCGACGGGACGTCGATCTCGCCGCCTAAGCGCGACACCAGGTCCAGGGTGGCCATGTCGGCGATCCCGGGCAGCACGACCTTCGCGCCGAACAACGACAGCAGCCCGGCCGCCGCATCCCCCCAGCGTTGGCGGGCCTGTGAAAGATCCTGCAGGCAGGCGAACGTCACGACTCCCTGGCTTCCTCCCTCGCTCAAAAGCGCAGGCAGGTCCGGGATCGGCGCGATGTTCGCCAGCTCGTCCAACACCATCGTGAGTGGAGGTTTGCCGGGCCGCCACGACGAGTAGCTTCCGGCTCGCACTTGGTCCAATAGCGCTACTACCACCGGGGCGACGAGGTCCTGGTGGCGGGCAGGGGCGCACACGTAGACGGTGTCGCTTGTTCCGGCCAACTCGAAGGGGTCGAAGTTGACCGGACTGGATCGGTCCAGGACCTGCTCGGAGCGGTAAGCGGCGAGGATGCCGGCCGCCGACGACCAGATTCCCGACATTTCTCGGGGGTCGGTCGAGCGCAGCCCGTGAAGGACGTCGCTGCCGAGGCGTATCCCGTTCAGAGCGAGGACCGAGGACGGCTCTTCCAGGTCTTGGCGTAGAACCCAGCTGAGCACCGTCTCGATCCCCGACGCGCGCAGGAACGAGGCGTGCAGCAGCGGAGCCAGAAGTGCCTCGGCGCGCTCGGTCCAGTGGTTGGACTCGCCGCTTCGCCCGGAGGGCCGGGCCGCGCCCGACATGCAACGGGCTATCGACAGCGACTCGTCCCAGGTTCGAGCTGAAGCGACCGGTGACCAACGAACCAGTTCCAGCCCGGGAAGAGTCCCAAGCGCTCCCGTCGGATCGAACAGCCAGCACTTGCCTAGCCGCGAACGCTCTGCGACCGTGGCGGCCAGCACATCGGGCTTCGTGCTCGTAACGACGACAGGGCCCGGTGCGAACAGCACATTCGGAATCGCCAGAGACGACGTCTTTCCGGACCGGGGCGGCCCGAGGACTAGAGCTGATTGCTGGGCGTCGGCAAGGGCGAGGCCACCGGAGACGGTTCCTACGAAGAGGCGCCCACCGGCGGCCGAGGAATCCTCGCGGAGAAATTCGAGCTGGTCGGGCACGCGTCGGGGGCTCGCCGGGTGATGCGCCGCAGTTAGCGGGCGGCGACGGTCAAAGCTTCAATCTGGCTCAGAAGCTTGCCCATGACCTCGTCTTGAGCCTCGAGGTGCTTTTGGATTGCAAGTGCCTCGTGCAGGACTGCGTCGGCGTCGTTGTACGTGTCCTCCGCCCGCTTGTCGGCCGCCTTGGCCTGGATGTTCTGGCCGACGATGATCACAGGCAGCAGGACGAGCTGCAAGAACGTCTGTGCGATCCAGGCGATGATTATCAGCGCGTTCGCCGAGGCGAACGCTGACGGTGCGCTCACCAAAGCTATGGCGGTGAAGATGTAGGCGCACCACATGGTGCCGACCGCCATCGTGATGCCTAGGCCCACCCGGGAATTCACACGGACCATCAGCTTTGGATGGTTGAGCGGCACCTGGTCGATGGTCTTCGAGGGCCCGGCAGCGTTGCGTGTTGCGATGTGGGGATGCGGGATGTGCTCGTAAATGGCGGACATGACAGAGTTTGCCATGTCGGACTTCCAATTGGTAGTGGTTTCGACCCCGAAGTGCCGGATCGCTCACGCTGAAGATGCTGCTCCAACTTCGCTGACGATCGTGCCCCATCCACGCTGGAACGCCCGTAGTGTGTAGCGATGCAGCGCTGCTTGATGACCATACACGCCCATCCCGACGACGAAGCCTCTAAGGGGGCGGGCACCGTCGCCATCTACCACGATGCGTCCGTGCGAACCGTTCTCGTCACCTGCACCGGCGGCGAGGAGGGCGACATTCTCAACCCGGCGATGGACCGCGACGACGTCAAGGCGAACCTCGCAGCCGTCCGTCGAGGCGAACTTCAGGCCGCTGCGGAGATAATCGGATACGACGAGGTTGTGATGCTCGGCTACCGGGACTCGGGCATGGCGGACTCGCCCGCCAACTCTGACCCCCGAAGCTTTGCCGCAGCTCCCCTCGACGAGGCGGTAGGACGCCTCGTCGAAGTGATAAGGCGCGAGCGCCCGCAGGTCATCGTGACTTACCAGAAGGACCAGAGTTGGTACCCGCATCCTGACCACTTGAAGGTCAACGAGATCAGCGAGATCGCATTCGACGCTGCCGCAGACCCTGACCTTTATCCGCAGGCCGGAGAGCCGTGGCAGGCGGCGCGCCTCTGCTACGTCCGCTGGTCGGTCAAGAGGATGCGGGCGACGCATGAGAAGTTTCTCGAGCTGGGGATGGAATCCCCTTTCACGGACGAGAGGATGGCCCGCGTCCTTGCTTCGGAAGAGCGTGATCAGGCGGCCGACTCGAACAGACTGCCTATCGTGATAGTTGACGTGTCCGCGAGGTCGAACGTGACGCGCGAGGCGCTTCTCGCCCACGCAACGCAGGTGGACCCGACCTCACCTTTCTGGTTCGGACTGCCGCCCGAGGTTTCAGACGCCCTCTACCCCTTCGAGGAGTACGAGGTCGCCCGGGATGTCACCGGCATCGACCCGAGCGGCGATGACCTCTTCGCAGGGGCCGACGCCGCTTTCGCCGGCGGGCGGAGTCATGGCTGACTCCGGTCCAGGTGTCCCCGATGCCCCCTCGGCGTCGAGCAGCTGGGCGTCGAGCAGCTGGGCGTCGAGCAGCTGGGCGTCGAGCAGCTGGGCGTCGGAGGCTGCCGAGCAGTACCGCTTGCTTCCCGACGCCGGCGAGGTCAACGGAACAGTAAATTTTTCCGTGGTCGTCGCCCCTCGAAGGGAAGTGTCGTTTCACTGGAGCTACGAAGCCGGCAAACCAGTCGGCGGGGGCGCAGGGTTGCATCCCGAAGCGCAACTGTCGCTCCGCGCAGACGCACACGACGCGGGTGAGATCCTGGCGAAACAGGTCCGCCCCGAGGTCGCGTTCATGCGCGGCCGGTTGAAGGCGACGGGGCAAGGTGACCTTCTATTGGCGTTCCTACGCTCGACGACTGAACGGCGCTTCGATGAGTGGCGTGAGACGGTCGGTTCCTTGGCACAGCTCGACCTGACCGCTTGACGTCCGACGCCGGCAGCGGGCGACATCCGCAGGTGGGCTCGGCGCCGGAGAACTTGCGAATGTCTCGTTCGATGACAGAGTTGAGCGACGCGGCGCTGGTCGTGACCATCGGTAGGTGGCACGACGACGCCCTGGCAGAGGTTTACCGCCGGCACGGCGGCGCAGTCTTCGCTCTCGCTAGACGAGTTCTGGGTGACCCGGCGCGCGCCGAGGAGGTGGTCCAGGAGGTGTTCGTCCGGCTCTGGAACCAGCCCGAGCGCTTCGACCCCGAGCGTGGCACCTTGCGGTCGTTCCTTCTCGCCCAGACCCACGGCCGCTCCGTCGACGTGATCCGGTCCGACCGCGCGCGGTCCGACCGGGAGCAGCGCCAGGCCCAACGCACCGCCGAAGCCGGTTACGACCTCGAACGGGAGGTCTGGGACTTGGCGGTCGCTGAAAAAGTGAGGGATGCTGTCATGGAGCTCCCCGAACCTGAACGGCGGGCGATCGAGCTCGCATACTTCGGCGGACGGACCTATCGTGAGGTAGCCGCCGAGCTGGACGCACCGGAGGGAACTATCAAGAGCCGGATCCGTAACGGACTCAAGAGGATGCGCCTATCACTGGCCGAGACATCCGCGAGCGTGGCATGGCCAGAATGATCGCCCACGCCGAAGCGGAGCAACTCCTCGGCGCCCTTGCCCTCGACGCGGTCGAAGCCGACGAACGCGAGTCGCTAGAGCTGCATCTAGAGACCTGCCCGAAATGTCGCGACGAGCTGCGCAACCATCTGGAGGTCGTCGGGCTTCTCGCCTACGCCGGTCAGGCTGCCCCGCCAGGCCTTTGGGACCGTATCGTTTCGGGGCTGAGCGACGAGGCCTCCGACGGGACGGGTGATCTCCAAGGGCCCGTTGAGGCCTTCATCCTCCCACGTAGGGCTGACGCAGCCACCGGCTCGCCGTTCCAGCACCGTCCGACTCCGGGGGCACGGGTCGCCCGGAGCACGCCTCGGGTCGCGCGCTCGCTTCGCGTGGCGAGCTTGGCGGCGGCTGCCTGCATAGTGGCGATCCTCGGTATTGCAGTCGCCCACCTGCAGGGACGGGTCAATACCTTGAGCGGGCAGCTCACCGCTGCAGGAAACCAGGCGACGATCGCCCAGGTCGACAGCGCTCTGAGCGTCCCGGGGGCCCGGAAGGTTGTCCTGGATTCTCCGGGAGGTCGGCCGGCGCTCGACGCTGTCATCCTCCCCGGGGGTGAGGGCTACCTTTACTCGATCACCCTCGCGCCACTTCCCCGTGACAAGACCTACCAGCTTTGGGGGGTCACTGGAGCTGTGACGATCTCCTATGGGCTGATAGGGGCGTCCCCGCAGCAAGTGGTTCCGTTCCGCGCCGCGACCGGGGTCATAGCTTTGGCGGTTACTGCGGAGGTGGCGGGAGGGGTCGACCAAAGCTCGAACGCTCCGGTCGCCGTCGGGGAGTTACGGTAGCGTCTCCGTCGAGCGGGGCAGTTGCGCCCTCTAGGGTGACGGCGGGTACGCCCTAGTCTTTTGCGGCGGTGTCAACGGCCCGTTTCGAAGCGGGCGCGCCTGTCGCGGCGTCGCAACGCCATTTCCACCAGCTCGTCGACGAGCACCGCGTAAGGGACGCCCGATGCTGCCCACACCCGAGGGAACATCGAGATAGGCGTGAATCCGGGAATGCAGTTGACTTCGTTTATCAGCAGGCCCCGCCCGTCGGTTTCGTAGAGGAAATCGACCCGGGCCATGCAATCCACCCGCAACGCGCCGCACGCCTCGATCGCAAGACGGCTCATTTCGGCGCAAACGTCGCCTCCGACGTCGGCTGGTACGTCGAGCCCGGCCGTACCCGAGACGTATTTGTCGTTGTAGTCATAGAACTCGCCGGTCGGTCTGACCTCGCCGGGCACGGACGTCCGCAACTCCGGCCAGCCGAGCACGCCGATCTCCAGTTCGCGCCCCGATATCGCCTCCTCGATGACGACGGCGCTGTCGTAGCGGAACGCGAGGGTCAGCGCTGACTGCAGACCGTCGGCACTCATGACCTTGCTGATGCCGATGGACGACCCCATGTTGGCGGGCTTGACGAATACAGGCCAGCCAAGCGTCGCTTCGACCTCGCCAGGCGTCGTGTCGCCGGTCTGCTCCTCGCGGAGGTAGAAGTATCGCGCCTGGGGAAGTCCGGCCGCCTTGAGAAGGGCCTTGGCGAGCCCTTTGTCCATCGCGGCCGCCGACCCGGCGACACCGGGGCCGCAGTAGGCGACTCCGGCGAGCTCGAGGAGCCCTTGTACGGTCCCGTCCTCGCCCATCGGTCCGTGAAGCAGCGGCAGCACGACAGTCGGCGCTTCAGGCGATTCGGTCTGCTTCGACGAGGCCGTCGCTTCGGCCTGCCACTCGGTCATGAAGTTCGTACCGTGCTCTGCAGGGGTGAAGTCGAGCATGGCGCGCTTCGAGCTCGAAGGCCGAGGGACGCTTCGATTCGCCTCCCAGAGAACATCCGGTGAGGGGAGCGCCTCCGCGTCGGAGGCCGCCGCGTCGAGTGCCGCAGCGGTGGTGTCGCACCAGGCGCCGCTCGTCGTGATCCCCACGATCCGCAGCTCGTAGCGTTCGCGGTCGACAGTCCTGATGACGTTGAGCGCGGACACACACGACACCTCGTGCTCGGCGGAGTGACCTCCGTAGAGGATTCGCAGGCGCGTCCTCACCCGGCCGCCCGGAGGCAGGAGAGGAGAAGGAGACAACCCGTGACCGTCATTGTCCCAAGGGTAGTTGCAGCTGCCATGATCGAGGGCGATGATCTGGACACTTAGCGAGCTGGCGGCCTTAGTCGACGGGCAGCTCACCTTCCAGGCTGAGCGGGACGGGCAGCCAAGCGGCGCCGAGATCGCCGGCGGGTCGATCGACGTGGTCCACGTCTCCGGCGTGTCGATCGACACGCGTAGCCTTCGAGCCGGCCAGCTTTTCGTAGCGCTGAAAGCGGAGAGAGACGGTCACGACTACCTCGACGCAGCGTTCTCTGCCGGAGCGCCGGTAGCCATGGTCGAGCGGGGCAGGCCGCCGTCGTCGCTGCGAAACGCCGCAGCGGTCATAGAAGTGGCCGACACGGCCGTCGGCCTGTGGTCGATCGGCCGTTCGGCCAGGAATCGTCTTTCGGGGCCAGTGGTCGGTGTCACCGGGTCCGTCGGCAAGACGTCCACCAAGGACCTGGCAGCCGCAGCAATCGCGCCCGTCAAAAGCGTCGTGGCTAGCCCACGTTCCTACAACAACGAGCTCGGCCTGCCTCTTACGCTCGCCAACGCGCCCGAGGGTTGCGAGGTCGCCGTCCTCGAGATGGGAGCGCGAGGGCACGGCCACATCGCCCGCTTGTGTGACCTTGCCCGTCCCGACATCGGTGTCGTGACTGCAGTGGCGGAAGCTCACATCGAGATGCTCGGCGACCTCGACGGCGTCGCCCGCGCCAAGGGGGAGCTCGTCGAGGCTCTGCCGGCACGTGGGACAGCGATACTCAACGGCGACGACAGCCGCGTCAGGCGGATGCAATCGCGAGGGCAAGCCCGGGCGGTCTTCTACAGCGTCGCACCCGGCGCCGCAGGTCGAGGCAGTGCCGATGTCGTAGCGGAGAATGTGACGCTGGACGACGAACTGCGGCCGAGGTTTGACTTGCGCTCACCTTGGGGACCCGCGCCAGTGCGCCTCGAGGCTCGAGGGCTGCACCAGGTCGCAAACGCCTTGGCCGCACTAAGCGTCGCGGGCGTCGTCGGCGTTGACATGACCACTGCCGCCGAAGCGCTACGCGAGGCGCCGATTTCGCCGCTTCGCATGGAAGTCCACCGAACCAAGTCCGGGGCGACCCTGATAGACGACTCCTACAACGCGAACCCTGCTTCGATGGCTGCTGCCCTCAGGGCTTTGAAGGCCGTTCCGGCCCGCCGCCGGGTAGCTGTGCTCGGAGCAATGGCGGAGCTCGGGGATTCGACGTTGTCCGAGCACCGCAAGATCGCGCTGATGGCGGCCGACTTGGGAATCGACGTGGTGGCGATCGGAACAACCGACTACGGCCAGACGCCTTTGGAGGATCTTTCGGAGCTTCTCGGTGCTCTAGGTGGGAGCGGGCGAGAAGTGGCGGTCCTGGTAAAGGCCAGTCGGGCGGCGGGGCTCGACGCCGTCGCCGCCCGACTGAAGGACGAGTTGTAAAAGATCCCTACGGGATTGTCAGGAGCCCGTGTAGTCGGACGCCGGCCTGGCGAGCGTGGTCGGATTGAACGCCAAAGGGCTTCCCGATGCGTAACTGTTGGACTGCGTCCCCTGAATGCCCGGGTACTGGCCGAGGACGTAGTACAAGATGGCGGCGTGCTGCATCTCGACAGGTGCGATTGTTGCTGCCACGCCGATCGAGCTGGTCGCAGAAAGCGCAGGTATCGCCTTTTGATAAGTCTGTGCTGCGATGTTCTCGATCATAAGCGCCAACTGCGCGAGCTCTGCCGCGTTGGTGACCTTGGCGAACGCAGAGTTCACTGTCGGGGTGAGAGCCGGGTCGGTGGCCGTCACCGCCGCCTTGCCGGCGCCGGTCAGCGCGGAGTTCCACGCCTGGGCGTGTGCCATATGCTGCGACTTCGCCGTTTGAGCGAAAGTGACGACAGCAGGCGGTACCTTGCCGAGCTTTCCCGCCGTCGCCGCAGCGATGCCGGCGTTGTAAGCGTAGACACCGAGATTCTCGAGACTGGCTGCCATCGCTGCCACAGCCAGGTCGCCGGTAAGGGCTCCTGAAGCAGCAGGCATCGTTGTTGTCGAAGTCGCTGTCGGAGCTGCAAGCGAGGTGGGGGCCGTGGCGGACTTCGAGGAGGAGCCGCACGCCGCTACCACGAGACTGGAAGCTCCCAGACCCGCGGCTCCAATTAGGAAGCCGCGGCGGCTTGCACGCTTGGCGGTGAGTCCGTCCCCGCCGGATCTGAGTGCTTCCACCCAGTCGGCGACAGCGGCTCGCATCGCCGGCATCGCCTTGTCGTGGTGCATCTCGTCGAGCTGCCGGGTCATGGCGGACAGCTCCCGATCAGAGAGGTGGTCGTTTGGGTTGGACATCAGGAGACTGCTCCTTCGCTAGCGGGGCTGGCACTGCTAATGGGATAGAAGGCGTTCGGGAAACCTACCGAACCTGCTGCGGCAGGAAGACTGTTGACGACTGTGGGGCTCAGGGCTATCAACTGGGGGGCATTGGCGGCGAGAAGGGCCTTGACTGCTGACAGCACTGCTACGTGCTGGGCTTCTACACCCATGATCGATGCAGTGATCGCTTTGGCGTTGGAGTCCGACAGCATCGAGCAGTTGTTGACGTAGGTCTCGGCCGCGACATTCTCGAGTGTCATCGCCAAGTCGACGACGGCCATCAGCCCTGCTGAGGTCGAGTCCTTGGTGATGCTTGCGACCGCGCTGTTGACAATCGGCACGTACTTCGGGTCCGGATTGTTCTGTGCGGCGCCGCCGAGGGCTTTGATCGCGGAGCTGAACGCCTGGTCGTGCTGGCGGTGCTGGCTCAAGGTTGTCGTGACGAATGCCTTAACGACGGGGTTCGCTGACGAGCCTCCGATGTAGGGCAATGTCAAGGCCGTCGTGTAGGTGCTGATAGCTAGGTTTTCTATCGATGCTGCCGTTTGGAGGATCTGGATGTCGGTAGCGCTCGAAGCGTATGCCGGTGTCGAGGCGAGGGCGGCGAGGGCGGCTGCGAAGCCTGTCGCTGCGAGAATGCCGCCCGCAACGGCCACAGGTCTGGCCACGGAGTTTTGCAATGGCTCCGGCCTTTTATCGTCGACGCTCCACGATTTGCTGGCACGGGCCTGTCGGCCTTCGTCTACAAGTTCGTCGAGGGACTCGGCGGTTATGCGTGTGGCGTCCGAATGGAGGTCTTGTGATTCCTCTGTGAGCTCCGCTAGGGCGCGTTCGTCTAGTGACATGCGATTATCTCCTTGTCTGATCGCTGGATTCGGGTGTTTGATGCAGCAGGACCGGCAGGACGTGCCGGACCAAGTCGCTACCGGCTCAACTCACGACCAGCGTTGCGTGCATGAACTGGTGTATCTCGCATATGTACGGGTAGCTCCCAGGGGTCTTCGGTGCTACGAAGGTTTTGGATGTTCCCGGAGCGATATCGCCTGTGTTGAACGCCCCGCTTGTAGAAGTGACCGTGTGCGTGGCAGTGTCGTCGTTGCGCACGGTGACGGTCGCGCCGGGTGACACGGTGAGCGACGACGGCGTGAACGCAAAGTTTCTCACGACGATCGTCAGCGACGTCGCAGTGGATGTCGCACCGCCGGGTTTTGATGTGGTGAGCGACGACGGCGACGACGTCGGTGCGCTGGCCGCATGCGAACTACCGCAGGCCGAAAGAAAGCCTGCTGTGACGAAGAGAAGTCCGAGACACCCTGCCCAACGCGACCGGTTGCGCTGACCGCAGCGGCGCGTGGCGCCCGTAGCGGTGTCGGGCAGGGCGGTAGGGGTTTGTGTCATCGGCACGGTATCTATACGCCGCCGGCGCCGCTGTTGGATGACGGGGCACGCCCGTCCTACGGCGCCCCGTCCTAGGCGCCCCGTCCTAGGCGCCCCGTCCTAGGTGCCCCGTCAGAGGCGTTGTAGGTCGCGCATGCTGCGATACCCTCCGACGTGCACCCGTGACCTCTGGGAGATCACCCGCAAGGAGTCCGACGACATCACTGCGTCGAGGTCGGCGAGCCTCGACGGCCAGTCCGGAAGCGCGGCACGCAGCTCAGCGCTGTCTGCTGCAGGGGAAAAGACTATCTCCGTAACTCCTGGCTGCAGCGTTGAGAGCACTGTTTCCAAGGTGGCGCTGATGCTTCGACGAGCCGGGGCCCGCACCAGGTGATCTGGGACCAGAACCTTTTCCTGCGCGGCGAGCTCGCGAAACGGGAACCCGGCGAGCAGCTCTTCGTGCCGGTTCGGGAGCCTGAGCGGCAAACCGAAGTCGGCTGCTAGTTCCAACGCCACGTCGAAAAACTCGGGGCGCGCCTCCAAGGCGCCCATATGGCAGCTCAGATGGCTCACGTCGAATCCCCAGTAGATAGCTCTCTCGATTTGAGCCCGGCACTCGCGGCGTACCTCGTCGGTGTCACCGTGATCCCAGAGGTCCGCAAGGGTGCGAGGGAACCCTCCGTCTCCATCCAACAGGGATGGGCTGTGGGTAATGGGTCCCCACCTGAGAAGGTCGTGCTCACTGATGAGCGTCAGGCTGACGCCAACCTCCTCGCCCCGGTAGCGAGCTGCGGCGTCGCGGGCCCACGGCCCGGGCACGTTGAGGCCGGCGGCTGTTGCCATGCCTTCACGCAGGGACTTGTAGACGCCGACGTTCGTTGAGTGGCATACCCCGAGGCCGTCACAGGTGAGGATGAGCAGGCAGTCGTCGCGTGGGTACCCGAGCGCCTCGATCAGAGACGCCACTCAACGCTCGAGGATCGTGCCGGTGCCGAGGCCCCCTCCACAACACATGCTCACCAAGGCGCGTCGTCCACCGGTACGCTCCAACTCGTGCAGCGCCTTGGTGAGCAGGATCACTCCGGTCGCTCCCAGAGGATGACCGAGGGCTATAGCGCCGCCATTGGGGTTTACGACATCAGGGTCGGCACCGACCTCCGCCTGCCATGCGAGCACGACCGAGGCGAACGCCTCGTTGATCTCGAAAAGGTCGATGTCGGAGATTCCCAAGTTGGCCTGCTGGAGGAGGAGTCGTGTCGCATCGATCGGCCCGGTCAGCATCAGAACTGGGTCGACCCCCACGAGACATGTCTCGGTGATCCTCGCTTTGGGAGTCAATCCGAGTGCCGCCGCGCGCTCTGGCGTGCTGAGAAGGATCGCTGCCGCTGCGTCTGAGATCTGAGAAGAGTTCCCGGCTGTATGGATACCATCCGGGCGCGCAACGGGGCGCAGACTTCCAAGACCGTCGGCTGTGGTTTCACGCAGTCCTTCGTCCCGGTCCACCAAGCGCACGTCGCCGGTCATATTCCCTTCAGCGTCGGCTACCGGGGCGGTGACAGGTACCAGTTGCGTGGCGAAGCGTTCCTGCTGCCAGGCCTGCGCCGCCTTGTGCTGTGAAGCGAGGCCGAAGCGGTCAGCGTGCTCACGGGTGATACCCCACTTGTCCGCGATCCTCTCAGCTCCTTCGAACTGGGACGTGAACTCGTAGCGCGGGAAATAGGACTTCGGTATCGGCACTCCGAGGCCCAGTTTCTTCGAGGAGTTCGAGCCGATCGGTATTCGGCTCATCGACTCGACACCGCACGCGACAGCCACATCGACCACACCGGATGCGACCAGGGCCGTCGCAAGGTTGGCTGCTTGCTGGCTGGACCCGCATTGTGTGTCGACTGTCGTGGCGGCCGTATGCAGGGGGAATCCGCCCGCCAACCACGCCGTTCGGGCCACGTTGAAAGACTGGGCGCCCACCTGGGACACGCATCCCGCGACGACCTGGCCGACGTCGGCGGGATCGAGGCCGGTTCTAGTGAAGAGCGCACCGAGAGCGACACCGAGCAGGTCGGCGGGATGCACTGTCGAAAGCGCGCCGCCCCGGCGACCGACAGGTGTTCGCACAGCGTCTATAACCACCACTTCGGACATGTTCGCGATGCTATCCGGCGTCGCTCGGTCGAGGAGCTAGCGCACCTGTTGATTCGGCGCGAGCTGCCTTCCAGCTCGTGGAGCTGTCACCATGAAGCTCCGAGCGACGCTACGCCGCGCATCAATGCAGTCGGCCTGAACGGAGGATCAAGCGTGTCGAGGCGCATGTCCGGCAGATGTAACAGGAGACGTTCCAGCGCTACCTCTAGCTCTTGACGGGCTAGCGCATGGCCCAAGCAGAGGTGGGCGCCCCCGCCGAACGAAGACTGGCGCTCTATGGAACGTGCGATATCGAGGCGGTCAGGCTCTGCGAAGACAGCTGGGTCCCGGTTGGCGGCCGCTATGTAAGCCACCAACATGTCTCCGGCTTTGATGTCGGTTCCTGAAAGCGAAATAGGCTCTGTTGCGATTCTGGCAGTGGCTTGTCCGGGTGAATCGTATCGGAGCAACTCTTCGACGGCGCCCCCGCGAAGTGCCGGTGTGGCCTTGAGCAAACCGAGCTGATCTGGGTTGCGGTGTAGTGCCAGAACGGCAAGGGAAACAGCGCCCGCTGTAGTCTCGTGGCCGGCAAGGTACATCAAGATTGCGTTCGCGACCAACTCGATCGGAGACATGGCGCCGTCAACGTTAGAGGAGTGGACCAATGCGGACAGGAGGTCATCGGCCGGTTCGGCCCTCTTGGCGGTGATGAGGTATGTGAAGTAGCTGTCGAGCTCGCCGACCGCCGAGTTGACCGCCGCAAGCGTTTCGCCGCTCATAGGAAGGAATTCGAGGGCCGGGTTCAATGATTCCGAAAGGGTCCCGACTCGCTGACGGTCGGCCTCCGGTACGCCCATCAGCTCTCCTATAACTTCGATAGGGAATGGCCGGGCGAAGTCAGCAACCAACTCGGCTCGACCGGATGCGGCGAACTCGCGGATCAGCTTGTCTGCGATGTCGACGGTTCGGTTTCGTAGCGCCATGACCCGACGCGGGGTGAAAGTGCTCGAAAGCAGCCTTCGAATCCGGGTATGGGTGGGACCGTCGAGGATGAACACCATGTGCTGGAAGAGTTCGTAGTACGCCTCGTCCACCACCCCCGGACCGCACCTTGCCGTCTGGGTGATGCTGTAGCGGTGTTCGAGAGTACGGTTGGAGAAGAATGCCGTGACGTCGCCGTGGCCGGTAAGAATCCAGAATCCCATCGGCGAGAAGTACACGGGAGCCGTCTCGCGCAGGCGGCGGTAGTGTGGGTAGGGGTCGACCGTCATCTCGGCGGCAAGCGGATTGAACTCGATCACAGCTTCGGGCGATTGGCGGTCAGCTGGCATTCGACGTCTCCAAAACGAGTGCTCCCTCACGTGAACAGTTGACAACGGACGGGATGAACAAGGTACGCAGTTGGCGCTCCTGGGTTATCTCGTCGGAGCTGCCATTGGTTCTCGCGGCGAGCAGAAGGATCTCCAGCAGCATGATCCAGTCGATGACGTCGCCGACTTCGACGTTCGACGACAACTCTCCTCGTAGCCTGGCCAATTCGAGAACCGGCCTCCAAAGCTCCTCGGAGAGCCTGCGGGCATGGGCACTGGCGCCTTCGACGCGCGATGCCGGGTCGGTCGTGGCAGCGACAACGAGCATTGCGAAGTAGGGGTCCTTCGCAGCCATCCTCACTGCGAGGAGGATCCCGTCGACGAGGGCGTCGGTGAGGGTGGGGCACGCCTCGATCGACGCCTTGGCACGAGCGATGAACGCCTCGGCGCGCCGGACCAAAACGGCGAGGATCAGCCCGTTGCGGTTATGGAATCGCTTGTAAACGAGACCCCGCGAGACCCCCGCGGCGTCAGCTACGGCATCCATAGTGGTCCCTGCAACGCCCAAGCGGGTGAAGCACGCTTCCGCTGCATCCAAAAGCGAGTCATCGGTCAACAGCGCCAAGAATGGGCCCCCTTTCTGTCGTTTACCAGTGCGTGAACAAAATCGTGTTTTCGTTCATAGAACTTACCGGTCACGTCTGAGTCTGTCAATGAAGACCTACCAGGGAAGGATGTAGCGAGCCCGAGCCATCGCATCACGCTCCGTGACATCGACCTTCCCGGAAAGATCGATGTCACACCCCCGCGCGACGATACGTTCATGCCCGAACAGCTGGTCCTTCTCGAAAGCCCGAGCTCCGCGCTTCGCATCGACGGCCGTACATGCGACATCGGACGGCGCGGGATCGCACAAGCCCGCCAAGCGTTGGCTCTGGTCGCGCAAGCCGCCGCCGACAGAGAGGAGGCGCATCGGCTGGGGCGCGCTCGACACCCCGAAGCGACGCGCGCTGCCGCGTAGGCGGGCGACTCCCGGCGCTTCGGGCCGGCACGACGGTAGCATCGGGTGATGGGCTACGGAATAACGATCCCCTTCGATGGTATTCCACTTTCAGATCACCAAAGTTGGCTGAAGGAGCTGGCCGATCTCGGCTACAGCGACGTGTGGAGCGCCGAGGCGGACGGGGCCGACGCCTTCACGCCGCTGGCTCTCGCTTCGGCGTGGGCTCCGGGCCTGCGTCTCGGCACTGCGATAGTCCCGGTGTTTACCCGCGGGCCGGCGCTGATCGCCCAGAGCGCCGCCGCACTCGCCGAGGCAGCGCCTGGCCGCTTTGCACTCGGTATCGGAACGTCCTCCGACGTGATCGTCGAGCGTTGGAACGGGACACCGTTCGAGGAGCCGTACCGCAAGACTCGGGACATGATCCGATTCCTCCGACACGCCTTGGCCGGCGAGAAGATCGACGAGAAGTTCGACACGTTCCAGGTTCGCGGATTTCGCCTCAACCGTCCGCCACAGGTCGCCCCCCCGATCCTGGTCGCAGCCTTGAGACCGGGAATGCTCCGCCTGGCGTCTAGCGAAGCAGACGGCGCGATCACCAACTGGCTGTCGGCGAGCGACGTTCCCAAGGTGGCGGCCGAGTTGGGGGAGGGCAAGGAACTTGTCGCCAGGGTCTTCGCGTTTCCCTCTGAGGACACAGCGACAGTCAGAGCGATCGGGAAACGGATGATAGCGGCCTACCTCAACGTTCCCGTATACGCAGCCTTTCACGAGTGGCTCGGCCGCGGCCCGCAGCTCGAGGCGATGTGGGCGGCGTGGAAGGCCGGCGATCGCAAGGCGGCCTTGGACCTCATACCGGACGCCCTCGTGGACGAGTTGGTCCTGCACGGCCCCGCGTCCAGCGTGCGCAGACAAGTCCAGGCTTATTTCGACGCGGGGGTCTCCACAGTTACCCTCGCAGTCATGTCGGTCGGCATCGACTTGCGCAGCGCGATACGAGACTTAGCGCCGGCCGCAGGCTAGGACTGCCCGCCGGTGAGATTGCGAAGCGTCGTCGGGGTGGGGGAGGAGGTTGTGGTCGACACGCGCCCGCACTGGCGGTATCTGGCCACACCGACCTGCACTTTGGTCGTGATCATCGCGGGAGGAGTTGCTGCAGCAGTGACCAAGCCGCCGGTGGCGCTCGGGTGGCTCATAGTGGCGCTCCTCGCCTCGTCTGCCTGCTGGCTCGCCGCCCGCTACCTGCGGTGGGCCACCACGCGACTGATTGTCACGTCAGCGCGCGTGATCGAGCGCAAAGGTTTTCTAGCCCGGACAAGCCGGGAGATCCCGATTGCGGCGATATCGAATATCGGGTACCGCCAGACCCTGACGGACAGGATCATCGGGGCGGGTGACGTCGTCATCGAGTCGGCGGGCCTCGGAAGCGAGGAGGTCTTTCCGGATCTGCCACGGCCGAGGACGATACAAAATCAGGTTTACGCCGAAATCGCACGCTGGCACTCCGGCGCCTGGCCCAACATGCTTCCGCCCGCAGTCGCCGGGCCCGGGCGGGGACCCGGCCCTGGCGGATCGTTTCCGTCCGGGCCTACGTCCACAGATTCCGACAGCCAGAACATCCCGTCTCAGATCGACCAGCTGGACCAACTTCGGCGGCGGGGTGTCATCACCGAGGCCGAGTTCCAGGCCAAGAAGGCCCAGCTTCTGGGAAGAATGTGACCGCACCGGTCAGGGCGGGCGAACCACGCAGGCTGGTAAGCCTGGTCCCGTCGATCACCGAAACCCTCTTCGAGTGGGGTGTCACCCCTGTCGGCGTCACTCGCTTCTGCGACATCACGGGGAGAGGCGACCGGTCTTCTCGGGGATACGACCCTCCACCCGACGCACCGACCATCGCCATCGTGGGTGGCACGAAGAACCCTGATATCGAAGCGATCGTCGCCCTCGAACCTGACGCCGTGCTCATGGACCGAGAGGAAAATAGGCTCCCCGACGCTGACGCGCTCGAAGCCGCAGGGGTCACCGTCGTGGCGACCGCAGTGCGATCTCTAGGCGACGTCGACGAAGCGATGCTGGAGTTGGGCGAGGCTGCAGGTTTGGCCTACGCGCGGGATACCGCCGCCTTCGACCCATCGGCGAACACAGGCAGACCCACGAGGGTGTTTGTCCCGATCTGGCGCCGCCCGTGGATGACCGTGAGCGAAGACACCTATGCCGGGTCCCTCCTCGAAGCTGTTGGCTTGGTCAACGTGTTCGCTGCAGCGGCCGAGCGCTACCCGACCGTGGAACTTGCACGAGCAGTGCAAGGTCGGGCGGAGATCGTTTTTGCGCCCAGCGAGCCTTACGCCTTCACGGAGCGTCACCGTCAGGAGCTCGAAACCGTGGCGCCGGTCGTGTTCGTCGACGGCAGGGACCTGTTCTGGTGGGGAGCCCGAACGCCAAAGGCGCTGCAGCGACTCGACGCGCTGGCGCGCAGCATCACCGCGAGATAAAGATCGGGGTCATGCCAGGCCCCTTGCAAGGATTCAGGATCATCGAGTTGGCCGGAATAGGACCCGGGCCGTTCGCCGGAATGATGCTCTCCGACATGGGAGCCGAAGTCCTTAGGATCGATCGCGCCGCCGCGGTGCGAGACGGTGCCACCGCGGCCGCTTCTGGTCCTGCCTCGGACGTGCTCGGCCGGGGGCGGCGCTCCATAGGAGTCGACCTCAAGCACGCAGAAGGTCGCGAGACGGTGCTGCGCCTGGTGGAGAAAGCGGACGCCCTCATCGAAGGATTCCGCCCGGGAGTCACCGAGCGGCTCGGCCTCGGTCCGGCCGACTGCGAGGCGCGCAACCCTCGGCTGGTCTACGGGCGTATGACCGGATGGGGACAAGACGGTCCCTACGCCCACGCTGCGGGCCATGACATCAACTACATAGCCTTGAGCGGAACCCTTGCCATGATCGGACGTCAAGGCGAGGCTCCCGTCCCTCCGCTGAACCTGGTGGGCGACTTCGGTGGCGGGGGAATGCTCCTTGCGTTCGGGGTCGTCTGCGCCCTCCTCGAAGCCTCCAAGTCGGGACGAGGTCAGGTCATCGACGCCGCCATGGTAGACGGGGCGGCGCTACTGGCTGCGATGCTCCACGGCTTTCGGGGTTCGGGCACCTGGGGAGCGAGAGGCACCAACCTTTTGGACACCGGGGCTTTCTTTTACGAGGTATACGAAACCTCTGACGGCCGCTACGTGTCGTTCGGGTCGATCGAGCCGCAGTTCTACGCCGAGATGCTCGAGCGCACAGGGCTTGCGGACACCGACGGCGGCGCGCTCGCAGACCAACACGACAGGGCAGCGTGGCCTGCGATGAAGCAGCGTATGGCGGCGCTGGTTCGGACCAAGACGCGTGACGAGTGGTGCGCGCTGCTCGAAGGTACCGACGTGTGCTTCGCCCCCGTGCTGGATCCGGGTGAAGCGCCGGAGCATCCCCACAACAAACTGCGGGGAACGTTCGTCGAAGTCGAAGGGATAACGCAGCCGGCGCCGGCGCCGCGTTTCTCGCGCAGCGCCCCAGAAATCTCGG
>JAJZDJ010000292.1 GCA_021828685.1 Actinomycetes bacterium
AGCGCCCGTCGGATGCTTGACTCTTGGGTGAGATGTCACGAAGGCAAGTAATAGTCGACGGTTCCAACCTCGCCACCGAGGGTCGTTCCCTGCCGAGCCTCGAGCAGCTGGACCAGGCGGTACGCGAGTTCATCGCCGAGAACCCCGACGACCAGGTGACGGTCGTAGTCGACGCCTCGTTCGGTCATCGCATAGACCCTCGGGAGCTGCCTATCTTCGAGGAGGCCGAGGCGGCGGGCGACGTGGTGTCGCCGCCGGCCGGGGCGATCGGGCGGGGGGACGCTTTTCTGCTGCGGATCGCCCAGAAGACCGGGGCTACTGTCCTGTCAAATGACTCCTTCCAGGAGTTCCACGCCGAGCACGCCTGGCTCTTCGACAAGGGACGGTTGGTGGGTGGCAAGCCAGTGCCCGGTGTCGGATGGATCTTCATGGACCGCACACCCGTCCGAGGTCCAAAGAGCCGCGAGGTCGTCAAGGAGGCCCGGCGTCGCAAAGAGGTGCCGCCCGGCGAGATCGGGGTCGGCGACCAGGCCGCGGATGGCCAAGTAGCCAGCCCGGTTCGCTCTGGTCCGCCGCGAGCAAAGGCCGCGTCGGTGGTCAAGGGCCGGCCGAGAAGCGTCGACCGAGCGATCCAGACAGCCAAACAAGAGGTGGTCGAGCCTCCGTCGGGACCTGGGGCGCGGCGTCGAAACGTGCCGCCGTCCGATCCTGTCAACGAACCGCTGGCTTTCATCACTTTCATCGCGTCCCATCCTCTCGGCAGTGTCGTGGACGGTCTCGTCTTCGAGTACTCGTCGCACGGGGCTTTCGTGGAAGCTGACGGAGCCCGCTGCTACGTACCTTTGTCGGCCATGGGGGATCCGGCTCCCCGCCGGGCGCGCGAGGTCATGGGGAAGGGCGAGACTTTGCCTTTCGTGGTGCAGGCACTCGACCCGCAGCGGCGCGGGATCGAGCTGGCGCTCCCCGGAAGCGAGCGCGTCGCTGGGTCGCCGACGCCTGAGACGGTCGAGGCAGAGATAGGAAACGAGCCGGAGCCCGACGAGGAAGACGGCGTCGACTCGCCTGCAGCCAGCTCGGCTGCAGCAGCCGCGCCTCGTGCACGCAAGGCGGCCGCTGCGCGCAAGGCGGCCGCTGCGCGCAGGACAGCCCAGGCGAGGACAGGTGTCACCATTGCTGCAGCGAAGGCTCCCGTGCCTTCGCCTGAAGCTGAACTTCCGGCACCCGACTCAGCGCAATACGAGCTTCCGATAGCCCTGGGTTCTGCCGGTGAGCCCCCGGCCGCGAAGTCTCTCATTCGCCGTCGGGCGCCCGCACGCGAAGCAGCTCCTGGCGAAGCAGTCGCTTTAGACGAGCGGCCCGCTGTGGCAAAGCGCGGCGAAGCGGTGAAGCCCGCCGGCGTAGGCGAGCCTGCCGACCCAGCGAAGCCTGCGAAGTCTGCTGCACCCAGACGTGCCGTTCGGCGGGTTCCAGGGACGAAGGAGCTCTCAGCGCCGGCGGTCAAGGTCACGCGGCCGAGGAAAGCTGCGCCTGCGCCAGAAGAGCTTGTCGCCTCAGCGAAGCCAGCGGCCGCGAAAGGTCCTGCAATTCGGAAGGCGGCTCCGGCCAAGACGGCTGTAGCCAAGAAGACGACTGAGATGAAGAAAGGCGCTGTTAAGACAAGTGCTGTCAAGACAAGTGCTGTCAAGTCGACTGCGGCTGTGAACAAGACTGCTGTAGCGAAGAAGGTGGGTGTCGAGAAGGCGACTGCCGCGAAGGCGAGTACCGCGCCCGCAAAGGCGACTGCCGCGCCCGCAAAGGCTCGGGCATCGAAGAAAACGTCGGTTCCTAGGATCGGTGGTTGATGAGGATTGCTACGTGGAACGTCAACTCGCTAAAAGCCCGGATGGCGAGAGTCGAGGAATGGCTGGGTTACGCGCAGCCTGACGTGTTGTGCCTGCAGGAGACGAAGATGTCGGACGTGACTTTCCCTCACCTCGCCTTCGCTGCGCTCGGATATGAAAGCGTCCACCACGGATCGGGGCAGTGGAACGGCGTCGCGATCCTCTCCAAGGTCGGCATCGACGACCCGGTGCTCGGTTTCGCGGAGCCGATCGAGTCAGATCGCGACACGCGGGTGATAAGCGCCCGGTGCGGGGGAGTGTACGTGACGAGCGTGTATGTACCGAATGGCCGGGAAGTGGATTCGGAGCACTACGAGTACAAGCTGGAGTGGATGGGTAAACTCCAGGCGCACCTCGACGCGCTGGGAGGACCCGGTGTCGAGATGGCGGTGTGCGGTGATTACAACATTGCGCCGGCGGACGTCGATGTTTGGGATCCGGCTGCTTTCGCCGGGTCGACTCATGTGACCCCCCGGGAACGAGACGCGATACGGTCTTTAGAGGAGTGGGGAATCGTCGACGCTTTCCGAAGTGTCTATCCGGAGGAGAGGCTTTACAGCTATTGGGATTACCGGGCAGGCAACTTCCACGAACACCGCGGGATGCGCATCGACCTGATCATGGTGACAGCCCCTATTGCAGGACGGCTTAGTTGGGCGTTAGTCGACCGGAATGCCCGCAAAGGCAAGCAGCCTTCGGATCATGCGCCTGTGTTCGTGGACGTCGGCGACTAGGCCGACCGGCGCGATCAGAAACTTGCCAGGCTAGACGAGAGCTGCGACAGGCGGTGTGAGGAGCGCCGTAACCCCGGTGAACGAGTCCTCGTAGCTCTCCCAGGGCAGCGGCAACGAGGCGGCACCCGACCCGGCCATCGGGCGGGGGCGCCTCGGAAGGCTGGCACCGGAGCTTCCGCCACGGCCGCGGTAGACGATGATGCCCGTCAGGGGGTCGGGCACGGCCTCCAAAGCCGCTTGGACGACCATGAGTGACTGGTAGCGCTCCCACGCCTCGTCGTCTTCGAAGCAGAGCTCGAA
>JAJZDJ010000293.1 GCA_021828685.1 Actinomycetes bacterium
TGGACCGGCCACCGCCCGACGCCGACGCTGACGCCGACGCCGACGCGCTCCCGGCGGTCGCGCCGGCAAGGTTCAGCTGGGACTGCACAGCGTCGAGAAGGCCACCGCCGACGGGTCCCCCCTGGGGAGTGGAGGCTCCTGCGCGGGTCCCGACTTGGCTTTCGAGGGCGGTCAGCTGAGCCTGGAGACCCTGGATCTGCCCGCTCACGATGGTGGCTTCGCGAACCGCGGCCGCACGAGCCGCCGCGGCCGCTACCACCGACTGGCGCGACGCCTTCTCGCGTGCAGTCACGGTCGCCTGGGCGGCGCTCCACTCGAGGCGAGCCGTCCGGAAGCGCTCGACGACGCCGCGAAGAGTATCCGTTGCGACTGAGATGTAGCCCTCCGCGACAGCAGGGTCCGCCACTCCGACCCCTCCAGGGTGGGCCGGAGCGACCGGTGAGGTCATGTACCCGCCCACGTACGCGCTCACCAGCTCGACGCGAAGCGCGGACTCGCTCGTCGACAATGACGCGGCCGCACGGTCGGCGAGGACCTTGTCGCTCGCGACCTGCGCCGCAAGACTCCGCTCCGACGCGACGGCGGCCCCGTACGCGACGGTCGCCTGATGAACGCTCGCCCCGGCGCTTACCAGCTGCTCCTGGAGCGAGGAAATCTCCGATTGGATCTGTGCCGGGGTGGACGCTGACACTTGTGGAGCACGCAAGACGCCAAGCGTAAAGACGACCACGACGGCAGCCGAGAGCATCGCGTACCCCCGATGCCTCCAGGTTCGCCGGCGCCCACCGGGCGCGGCACTGGCGTTCCTGGAAGCCCTACCGGGCTCGCAGCTACAAGGCACAGTGCCTCGACGCTACCAGCCCGAAGCGTCTCCGCCAAGGCTACGGCGCTTGGCGCGCCCCCATCGCAGAGCGGATCCGGTCGATCCTCTCGTCGAGGTCCCTGACGAACACGTCCAAAGCGGCCCTTTTTGCCTCCACGGTCCGCCGCATCTGCGTGGCGAGGTCGAGAGATTCGGCGAGCAACTGAACTCGTCGGCAGTCAGGCGTCTCCTCGTCGAAATACGCCTCTCGTATCGCCGCTGTCCTGTCCTCGTTGACCAGGACGACAGCTATCTCGTCCAGGTTGAAGCCGAGCAAAGCTTGCAACTCCCGGATCCGTGCCACGCGGTCGAGATCGCGCTGGGCGTAGCGTCGAGACCCGCCGGTCGTCACAGCAGGCTCGATGAGGCCCAACTCCTGGTAGTAGCGAAGGGCTCTCTCGGTGACACCCGCCGCCTCGGCCGCGGCCCCAATCGAAAGGAGCCGTTCGCGCTCCACGATCCCGCTCGACGTCATCGGCCTGCGGGTGCGGGTTCAAGCGTCGCTACGTCCGCCTGCTCGGTGCTCATCGAGTGGACGTAGCGCTTGCCTCTCATGAGCGAGACGACCATGGCTATCACGGACGCTCCCGCAGCGAAGTCGAACGCCAGGTGCAGGCCGGTCGCGAACGACGACTCGATCAGTTTCGGGAAGAAGGAGCGTCCGGTCACGTAGGTCACCTGGCTCGCGCTCAAATGCGCCAGCCCGGCAGGCCCGAGCAGCTGCTGCACCGGGTTGAAGCCGAGGAACGCCGAGAAGAGGCTGCCTATCGGCGGTTCGGCGGCGACGCGGTGCGCGGCGGCCGGCGCCACTCCAGCCGCCGTCAGGCCAGAAAACAGATGCGACGGCAGCGTCGCAGCCAACCCCAACGTCACGATCGTGAAGAACAATCCCATCGACAGCACCTGAGCCGAGTTCTGGAAGGTGTTGAGCATCCCGGCTCCGCCACCGCGCTGGTCGGGCGGAAGGCTGTTCATGACCGACGCCTGGTTCGGCGTGAAGAACAGGCCCATTCCGAGCGCAAAAAGCAGGACCAGTCCGGCGAAGGGGACGTAGGAGAAGTTCATGGGCAGCGTGTTGAGCAACAAGAAAGCCGCTGCCGACATGGCCAGCCCCGCGCTCGCCAGCCATCGGGCTCCGTAGCGATCCGACAGGATCCCCGCAACCGGACCGACCGCTAGGAAACCGACCGTGAGTGGGATCAGGTAAATGCCCGCCCACAGCGGGGTCTGGCTGAAGCTGTAGCCGTGCTGGGGTAGCCAGATGCCCTGCAACCAAATGATCAACATGAACTGCAGACCGCCCCGGCCGAGCGCCCCGAGCAAACCTGAGACCGCGCCCGCAGTAAACGGCCGTATCGAGAACAGTTCCAGACGGAACATCGGATTCGAGACGCGCCTCTCCACCCACACGAAGAAGACCAGCACGGCGATCCCCCCCACAATCGCCGTCAGCACCCACGGATTGGTCCAACCCGTACTGTGACCACCGTATGGGAGAAGCGAGTAGACGATGCCGGTGAGGAGCGAGATCAGCCCGACCGCGAAGCTCACGTTGCCGATCCAGTCGATGGTCGACGCCTTGCGGACGCCGTTGTCGCGCAGCTTGTAGTACGCCCAAACCGTCCCGAAGATGCCGAAAGGCACCGACACGAGGAAGACGAGGCGCCATTGGAGCGGGCCGAGCAGACCTCCGAGGATCAGACCGAGGAACGATCCGCTGACTGCGGCGACGCCGTTGATGCCCATCGCCTTGCCGCGCTCGTTCTCGGGGAACGCATCAGTGAGGATGGCACTTGAATTGGCAAACAGGAATGCCCCGCCAACACCTTGGAACACCCGCATGATGATTATCCATAGGGCGCCGGCCGAACCGGACATCCATGTGACCGAGAGCAGTATCGAAAACACGGTGAAGACCGCGAAACCGAGGTTGTACATCTTGACCCTGCCGTACATGTCGCCGACACGGCCGAGGCTCACCACCAAGACGCTCGTCACGAGCATGAACCCCATCAGCGTCCAAAGAAAATAGGAGGTGTTGGCAGGAGTC
>JAJZDJ010000294.1 GCA_021828685.1 Actinomycetes bacterium
CGTTCGCACGCCGACACCCCGTGCTGTGACCACGAGTTCCCCCGTCTGGTCGCGATACTCGGTTACCGATTCCGCGAACTCCAGCCTTCCCGAGCGGCCCTCCTTGTCCCAGCGCTTGCCGGGGATCACCGTCGCGGTCAGGAGGTCGCCGGGTCGAAGGGCTCTGTGATAGGTGAACTCCTGCTCCGCGTGGAGCGTCCCACCGTTGCCGGAACCTCCGCCAGAGCCCCCGTCGGAAACCCCGCCGCCTTCGGGGCTCGAAGCGGCGCCGGTGGTGCCGCTCGGTGTGCTACCGGAGCCGAACCATTTCTGGCCGGGCTTCGGGCGAAGCGGGTAGTCAGGGTCGAACTGAGCGGCGGACTGGACGAACGTCGGTGGCGCGATGACCCCGCCCATCTCCGTAGATGCGGCGTAGTCCTCGTCGTGGTAGATCGGGTTCGTGTCCCCGACAGCGCGTGCGAACATGAGGATCGCACCTTTTTCCACCGGAAACTCTGATGCAACCAAGTTCGTTCCCCCCTCTTCGTAGGTGCTCGGCGAGCGACCGGGTTGCCCGGCGGCCACCTGAAGGCTACGTCAAGGGGGGCTGTCATTCCAACCGGTGCCGCCCCGAACACGCCGCCGTGGGTCCGCCCGGGCGAATCGATCTATGTTTGAGGCATGGCAAACGACATGAAGCCCCGCAGCCGAGAGGTGACCGACGGGTTCGAGAAGGCGCCGGCTCGGGCGATGCTTCGCTCGATCGGCATGACCGACGGGGATTGGGGCAAGCCCCAGGTCGGCGTGGCATCGTCGTGGAACGAGGTGACCCCGTGCAACATGCCGCTGGACCGCCTTGCAAAGCACGCGAAAGAGGGCGTGCGCGAGGCGGGAGGCTTCCCCATCGAGTTCGTCACGATCGCTGTCTCCGACGGTATCTCGATGGGCCACGAGGGGATGCGAGCGTCTTTGGTGAGCCGAGAGGTGATCGCCGACTCCGTGGAGACGGTGATGCACGCGGAGCGCTTCGACGCCATGGTCACGTTCGCAGGATGTGACAAGTCCCTGCCCGGGATGCTGATGGCCGCGGCGCGCATCGACCTGCCGACGGTGTTCCTCTACGGCGGGAGCATCCTGCCCGGACGGGGGCGCAATGGGGAGGCTCTCGACATAACGAGTGTCTTCGAGGCGGTCGGAGCCCGCGCAACCGGCGCCATGAGCGACGAGGACCTCTCCTACATCGAGCGGGCCGCCTGCCCGACGATCGGCAGCTGCGCTGGCATGTTCACTGCCAACACCATGGCCTCGATATCCGAGGCGCTCGGGATGGCGCTGCCCGGGTCGGCTTCGCCTGCGGCGGTCGACGCCCGCCGGGACGGCCTAGCGGTGGAGTCGGGTCGGGCGGTGGTCAAGCTCATCGAGGCCGGGATAACCCCTCGGCGGATCATGACGAAGGAGGCCTTCGAGAACGCCATAGCAGTCACTATGGCTCTCGGTGGCTCGACCAACGCTGTCCTTCACCTTCTCGCGATCGCAGCGGAGGCCAGGGTCGAGCTCGAACTTGACGACTTCAACCGAATAGGGCGCAGGGTGCCGCACATCGCCGACACGAAACCGCACGGCAGGTTCCACATGTACGACATCGACCGCGTCGGCGGGGTGCCGATGGTGATGGCCGAACTGCTAAGCGCTGGCTTGCTCCACGGCGATTGCATAACTGTCACAGGGCGTACGATCGCGGAGAACCTGGAAGCTCTGTCGCCACCTGCACCGGATGGCACGGTCGTTCACCGGGTAACGGAGCCGATCCACTCCGAGGGAGGTATTGCCGTCCTGCGGGGTTCCCTGGCCCCGAGCGGTGCGGTGGTGAAAGTGGCGGGGATCGACCACGACCATTTCGAGGGAACCGCTAGGGTCTTCGACGGCGAGGACAAGGCGATGGCGGCGATCCTGTCCGGTTCGATCGAGCCGGGCACGGTCTTGGTCATCCGCTACGAGGGCCCCAAGGGAGGCCCCGGGATGCGGGAGATGCTTGCCGTTACCGGGGCGATGAAAGGCGCCGGTCGGGGAGGGGACTGCGCTTTGGTGACCGACGGGCGCTTCAGCGGAGGCACGCACGGGTTCTGCGTCGGCCACGTGTCCCCTGAAGCCGTGGACCTGGGTCCGATCGCTCTCGTCGCCGACGGAGACAGGATTGTCGTCGACGTCTCGGCCCGAAGCATCGACTTGCAAGTCGACGGCGAGGAGCTCGACCGTCGTCGTGAGGCCTGGGTGCGTCCCCCGGCGCGCTACACCTCTGGGGTCCTTGCCAAGTATGCCCGGCTCGCTGCGGGGGCTGAGCGAGGGGCGATCACCGAGGCGTGAGCGGCGAGGCGCAAGGCGTGAGCTGGCGAGGCGCGAAGCCGCGAAAATGTCGGCAGGCACGTGATGTTGCATCGGCGCTTGCGATGAGCCATAATGTCGACGTGAAGTTCATCTCGACCCTCCTAGTAGTAATCACCTGACGCACACGCCCCTCTAAGCGTGTGCGTCCGACGGCCTCCCTTGCGGGAGGTCGTTTTCTTTGTGCCGTGCATTTCGCCCACACGCCGTCGAGTCACTCACAAAACCGCCGAGTCACTCACAAAATCAAACGACACCGGAAGGATTGAAGCGAAACCATGAAAATGACAGGAGCCCAGGCGCTCGTCAGGAGCCTCGAGTTGGAGCACGTCGAAGTGATCTTCGGTCTGCCCGGCGGCGCCATCCTCCCAGCGTACGACCCGATCCTCGACTCGCCGATCCGCCACATTCTCGTCCGCCACGAGCAGGGCGCCGGCCACATGGCGGAGGGCTACGCGCACGTGACGGGACGACCCGGCGTGGCGATGGTGACCAGCGGCCCCGCAGCGACGAACATGGTGACGCCGCTCTGCGACGCCTATATGGACTC
>JAJZDJ010000295.1 GCA_021828685.1 Actinomycetes bacterium
GAAGAGGGTCATGGGGGTGAGCCCCATCACCCGGCACCAGCCCCGGGCGACGTCGATGGTGGCGGGGTCCTTGATCCGGGCGTTCGAGCGCTCGGCGGCAGAGCGCCTGGCGTAGGAGCGGCGCCAGGCCTTGGAGGGGTAGTCGTGGCGCTGGGCGGTCTTGGCGTTGATCGTGGCAGGGACGCTGATCGTGCGCTGGGTGCAGCAGCACGGCGGCTCGTTTGGGGGAGAGAGCACCTCGGGACGCTCCAGGGGAAGTGACAGGGAGGACTCGCGCAGCGCGCAGCGGAGCTTGCCGAGCAGGGCCGGGCACATGACCCGGTGGTGGCCGTCTTCGTCGTCGCTCGTGACCCGTCCGAGCTTGAATCGTCCGAGCTCGGCCGCCCGTTCGTCGTGGGCGGCGGTCTCCTCTTCGCTCGCGCCGCGTCCGAGCGGTGCCTGGCCGAAGAGGGCGGTGGGCGTCATCGGGCAGTAGCAGTTCCCGTGGTGCAGGATCGCCCCAGCGTGGGTGCCCTGGGTGCCGCGGTCAGAAGGATGCAGGTCCATCACGAGGGATGCGCCAGCCGCACGAAGCGGCAGGGCGAAGTGGGCGGGGACCCGATGCGCGTAGCCCGAGTCACAGATGACGTCGCCCAGGACGACGCCGCCTGCGGCCATCGAGGTGAGGACCTGGACCATGACGGGCACCGGGTCGTGCTCGCAGCCGACGAGGTTCATGCGCCGCACCAGCTCTGGCACCGCTGGGCCGCCATCGTCGGCGACCATGGTGGCCAAGGAGAGGTAGTAGCCGAAGAACAGCTCGTCCTTTTCGCCCGGGCCCCCGCCCTTTCGGTGCCCCCATCGGGCCTCGGGATCGGCGTAGAGCCCGGACGGCTTCGGGTGCCTCGTCGAGAAGCTCTCGACGTCGGTCCAGTCGACAGCGAGCGACGCCGAGGCGTCACCGTGTCCCTCCACGCTCGCCTCGACGAAGGCGTCCGCCACGTCTTGGAGCACCTCGGAGGGTGCGCCGTCGGGTTCTTCTTGTGCCAGCGCAGCCACGACGAGGTGCAGCGTCCGTTCCACCTGACGATAGGTGAGGGTGTGCGGACCTGCCCGCCAGTCGACCGTGACGCCCAAGCGCAGGCGGTCTCGACCCCGAAGACCGACGAGCACCCGGTGCACCCTCGTCAAGTGCGCCGGCCGGCCCTCTGCCTGGCAGCAGAGCATGCCGACGAGCAGCGTGCGCACGCTGAGCTGGCGGGGGCGCACTCCGACGGGGAGCAGCGCCTCGATCCGTCCTGGGACCCCCGAGGCGTCGACGACTGCCTCGAGGCGAGACAGGTCGAGGCTCACCGCCTCCCTCCGACCAACCCCACCATCTCGTGCTCGTCTGGCGCAGGGAGCGTGGCCACGAGATCCCCCAGGCGCTGGGAGCAGGTGATGCCGGCCGCGTCCATGAAGGCCCGGAGGCCGATCGCCCCTGCCACCTCGTAGAGCCACGTCGCCCGCAGGCGTGCGATCTCGAGACGGGGAAGGTCCCTGCCACCGGCCAACGAGGCGGTGAGCGGCGTCGTGACGTTGCGTCTCGAGGTCGATGTCCCTCCGATCACGAGCCGTGTTCTGGTGAATGCCGCTGCAGCCAAGAGCCGGTCGTGGTAGCGGGAGAGCACAGGGACCACCCGGGGGCGCCGCCCCTGGCGGACACAGACGACGACGCCGCCCGAGCGCGAACAGACGTCGGTGCCCGTGATGGCCTTCAGGTCCGCACCGACCAGTCCTGCGCCCGCTCCGAGGCAGATGAGCGCGCTCGCTCGCATGCGGCGGGACTCGGTCGGCTGGGCGTCTGCCAGGGCGAGGTAGGCCGCGATCTCGGCTCTGGTGTAGGGGAGCTTCGCGTGCTCGCGCGACAGCCAGATCGGCGGTGGCGCGGTATCGAGCGCCCGGGCAATGGCCCGCAGGTTGGTGCGCACGGTGCGTCGGGTCGGTGCTGACATCTTCGTCACCTGCGGCGCACAGCAGCGTTCGATGACCGAGGGGTGGAGGGCCACTTCGGCGCTCAGCTCGAGACCCACCGACTCGCAGAACGCCCCGAGCCGGCTGGCCGCGAACAGATATGCCTTGGTCCGGTTCACCGTCTTTGGTGCCGCGGCCGCCGTCACCTCCTTGGCGAAGCAGGCCGCCTCGAGCGACACAAGATGCGGGCTGAACCGGTCGATCGCGGCTTGGACCTCGTTGGGCGCTGACCCTGGAGCGATGCTCGACGGTGGCGTACTGTATATATACAGTACGCTAGGCAGCATGAGGGCGGATGCCCGGTGCGAGGATGAGGCGTGGCGCTGACTCCTGACCTCCAAGAAGAGGCCCGAGCCATTGCCAAAGAGCTGGCCGCTATCGCCCGGAGTGCCGAGGTCTTGCCCGGCTCGCTCACTTCCCGGCGCACCCGGTGCGGGCGTCAGGGATGCAAGTGCATGGCGGACCTTCCCCAGCCTCACGGGCCCTATTGGCAGTGGACCCGAAAGGTGGCCGCCCGCACTGTGTGCCGCTGGCTCACGGAGGGCCAGGCCGCCGACTATCGGACTTGGGTGACCAACGACCGGCGACTGCGCGAGCTGGTCGCCCGATTGGAGGCCATCGGTGTCGCTGCAGTCGAGGCCGATCCCCGCTCGCGACGTCGTCGCGGCGGCCGCCGGCCGCCACCGCAGAGCTGATCGAATGTGAGTGCCGTGCGCTTATCCCGTGAGCAAGTCTCCGATCGCGGCGCGAACGACCAGGTCAATCCCAAACGTGAAGACCTCACCACATCGCCGTATTCGAACTTCGGCGAAGAGAAGAGCAGGTCGAAGGGCTCCTTGTACGTGGCTTCGACGACGTGGCCGTCGCGGACGTGGACCTCGTCGAGCACGGCGGCGTTGAAGAGCTTGCG
>JAJZDJ010000296.1 GCA_021828685.1 Actinomycetes bacterium
CCCGTCGACGCCGAGGTCGACAAGCCGGCGCATTTCGTCGGCGTCATCGACGGTCCACACGTGCACGGCCAGCCCGATCCGATGTGCAGCAGCGATGAACTTCGGATCGACTACCGGAAGGCGCCCCTGGCGTACTGGCACTTGGGCTGCCCCGTAGTTTGCGAGCAAGCTCGCCGCTCGGCGCTCGGCAGCGGTGGGCAGGACGCTCCCTATTCGCAGGGCGGCGGTGCCGAAAGGTCCGATTCCGCTGCACAGGCGCGGCCCAAGAGCGCGGCGGATCCTGGCGGTGCGTCTTTCGTCAAACGACGTGATGCACACACGGTCGATAGCACTACAGCGGTGGATGGTCTCGATGAGCGGGCCGACGACACTGTCGTGTTTGGCGTCGATGTTCCATCGCAGTTCCGGCCACGACGTCAGGGCTTCGTCCAGGCGGGGCAGCGGGCTGTCGCTGCCCGACGGCCGCAAGGTGGACAGCGCAGACCAGCGCATTCCTCTGATCATGCCGGGCCGGCCCAGCGTCCTCGAAAGGTCCGGGTCGTGGGCGGTCACCACGATCCCGTCGGCGGTTGCATGCACATCCGTCTCTATGTAGCGGTAGCCGAGATCCACAGCGTGACGGAACGCCTCCCAAGTGTTCTCGGGTGCTTCGAGAGCGCCCCCCCGATGAGCGAACGCTATCGGCGCCGGGTGGTCCAAGAAGGCGAAGCGCGTTCGGGTCACCACACAAAGCTAGCGAGTAGCATCACGGCGCGATGGAACCGTCGTGGCCTCGGCCGATCCCGACTATCGGGGATCGAAGCAGCGCCTCGGAGCGTTCCCGGGACCCGAGCGCGTGGGCATTGGCGGTAGACGACCAGGCTGCATTGGCGCGGGTCATCTCTGGGCGAAGGGACATACGCCGCTTCCGGCCCGACGCGGTACCCGACGAGCTTTTGGAGGAGCTGCTTTGCGCAGCACACAAGGCGCCGTCCGTCGGGCATTCACAACCGTGGCGGTTCGTGGTCGTACGCGATCCGCGGACAAGGGTGAGGGCAGCATCGCTGGCCGACTCGGCGAGAATCGCCCAGGCCTCGCTCCTAGATGCCGAATCAGCACGCCAGTTGCTCGACTTGGACCTGGAAGGGATTCGCGAAGCTCCCCTCGGGCTGGTGGTGTGCTGCGACAGGCGTGCGCCGGCAGCAGGCGTGCTCGGCCGCGCCACTTTTCCCGACGCCGACATGTGGTCGTGTGCGGCATCGATACAGAACCTGTGGTTGACCGCCCGTGCGCACGGTCTCGGCGTCGGTTGGGTGACGCTGTTCGACCCGGTCGACCTGCTTTCCCTTGTCTGCGCACCTCCGGGGGTTGCGGCGCTTGGCTGGCTGTGCGTCGGCTGGCCGGACGAGCGACCGCCGGCTCCCGGCCTGGAACGACGCGGTTGGTCGTCGCGCCAGCCCATCGGCGACGTGGTTATCAGCGAGCGTTGGGATGACTTGCGGCAAGGCGAGCCGCCTGTGGCGCCGCCACGATCGCGCCTTGCCATGCAGGCGGAGGCGGCCGTCCCGGCGCAGGCGGCCGTCCCGACGCTCGCGGCTTTCCCGACGCACGCGGACACGCACGCCGGTGCCGTCGTGCCTGACCAACGTGCTGTCGTCGCGGCACACGACCGAGCCGACGCAGTCCTTGGTCCGCCGGGCGCGCTCGGCATCCTCGACCGTGCAGTCGACAAGATCCTCGCTTCGCACCCTGGCGGGCTGTCCGACTCGGGCGGCCGCCTGGTCATCGCGGCCGCCGATCATCGCATCGCCGCGCACGGCGTGTCTGCGTATCCCCAGTCGGTGACGAGGACGGTGGCTGAGGCGACCGTCGCAGGCGTCTCGGTCGGAGCGTCCGCCGCAGCCAGCTGCGGGCTTGGGGTAGTCCTCGTCGATGCCGGGGTAGCTACGGAGACCTTCGGCGCTGGCGCGGCGCGACGGCCTGTCGAGGGAGCGATACTCATGGCTCCCCAAGATCGGTCGGGCGACTTAGTCCACTGCGACGCGTTGAGCTTTCGCGACGCGCGGAAGCTTTTCACTTCGGGGGAGCGACTGGCGTCCCGGCTCTGCCGCGACGGGGCTGACCTGGTCGCGCTCGGTGAGGTGGGCGTGGCAAACACGACAGTCGCCGCGGCTCTGACCGTCGCTCTCCTCGGCGGCCGACCGGTTGACGTCGTCGGCCTGGGCGCGTCGTCGGATTCGGGGATGCTCGAGCGAAAGCAGGCGGCCGTGACCGCGGCGATCAGGCGGGTGCGTCTCACGCGGGGACTGGGAGAGTCAGGCGAGGAGCCGCTCGGGATGGAGCCCCTCGATGTGGTGGCCTGCCTGGGCGGCGGGGAGATCGCTGTCCTCGCGGGAGTCGCGTCGGGGGCTGCGAAAAGCGGTGCCGTCGTCGTCCTCGACGGCCTCGCTACATCGGTCGCGGCGCTCGTAGCTGTTCGGCTCGATCCGGCGGTTTCGGCGTATCTGATCGCGGGCCAGGCAAGTCGGGAGAAAGGCCATCGCCTCGTTCTGGGCGCCCTCGGCCTCGAGCCGCTCCTCGACCTGCGCCTGCGTGCGGGCGAAGGCGTCGGGGCGACACTCGCCTGCTCGATGCTTCGAAGCGCCCTAGCGGTGAGGCTGCGCTCGGCGAGGACCGTTTGACCTTGACAGGCGCATCAGAGGTGCTACGAGCGGCAGGTGACCGGCGCAGGGTAGCCGCGGGTTAGCCGGGTTCGGACTCGTGACCCGGCTCACGCAACCCCCGGTACGCGTCGGCCGGGCGCTGGCGCCCTGTGATGACATTGTGGATCTCCTGGCAGATCGGCAGCTCGACGGAGTAGCGTTCGGCCAGGTCGAGAG
>JAJZDJ010000054.1 GCA_021828685.1 Actinomycetes bacterium
CAGCTCGTAGGCGGCCTCCAATACCTCCCCGCGTCGCTCCCGCGCGCCGAGATCCTTCAACGCTGCTACCAGCCGATCGCGATTGGCCGCTCCCGTAGCCGGAACGATGTCGAGATCGGTCATCGCCAGATCGACCCCTTGCACGATCGCGCCATAGCTTCCAACCAACACGTAAGAGACATGGTGGCGCTCGAGAGCAGCCAGGATCGGGACCGCCCTCAGGTCACTATCACCCGGCCAACGCGCCCGCACGAGCCGCCAGGCGCATTCTCGCAACCTCGTCGTCAGTCGGCCTGCGGACAGAAACGACCTCCCGGCGAGCCCTCTGCGCATTGCGCTTCGCCTGCTCAAATCCGACTTCCTCGTCGCGGCGATACTGGTCCCGGTCAGAGTCAGTAACCACCGAGGCCTGCATCCGCAGCTCCATACCACACGCATCCAAAAGCCGAGCGAGCATCGACACCGAAGGGTCCTTCTTACCCGTCTCATACTGCGAGATCAAAGGGCGAACCACCCCAGCACGCGCAGCAAGCTCCGCCTGAGTCAAACCGCAACGTCGGCGCGCGTCATACAACAGCGATCCGGCCAACGTGAACTTTTCCGGTGCCGCTGAGGTCACGCTCACGGCCCCAGTGTAGCTGATCGGATACAACGAGAGGCGCCCTGCGACTACCTCGAAGGTAGCTTCTGATCCGGTCCGCCGAGTCGTCCGCTCGCGCCTCCAGGCCACCTACCCTCACGTATCGGGCGCCTTCGTCGCCGAAGCCTTATTCCTGCCAGACCGGCTCTTGCTGGACACTTGTGAAAAAACTGCCGTCGACCGGACGGATACCGGCGACGGACAGAAGTCGCAGCTAGACGAGGAAGCAACCGTCGATCACACCAATGTAAGCCTCCGAATCGCCCTCGCCGCCCTTGATCTGCCGCACACTTCGAGATGAAGGTGGCGCGCCGCCATCGTCGGCTCCCAGACTTCTCCGCCAACGTAAGGGCCGTTGTCGATCGTTGACGGGCCAGGTGTGGATCCTCATTCCTGGCCGCGCCACGTCGTCGGCTCGGTTAGGGTGCCAGGTTCCCGGTGGCGCTCTCCTGAGCGGCGAGGTAGATCAGACCTCCGATGAGTGCCAACGCGCAGAGTCCGACGAGCAGCTGAGTCCCCGTTACGTGGAACTGCATATCCATCTGTAAGTGGACCGAGATCAGTGGGGAAGGATCGGTCAACAAGACGCCGCGGCTACGACTTATGTGGAGGAGTCCCGCCGTGATGGCAGCAGTTGACTTCGCGAGGTCGTGGCAGTCGAAGCGGACCTGCTCGATGTCGCTGAGCAAGCCCAATGGCTGGTTCGCAAGTGACTCGTCAATCAGCGCGATGACGGGTTTGCCACTCGCCCGGGCGACGCCGCACTCGTGAGCAACGTAAATGGAGTCGTAACCGGTCGGGCCTTCGGGATGGAACCGAGAGGTAGAAGTGGAGGGACACGACCTGCATCGACGACCATCACTCATCTGTATCAGAAAGGTGGCACATCATCCAGCTCTCGCCCGTCGAGCACCGACCCCAGCGACCCTAGCGCCCCGATGCCTTCAAGGCATCTCAAGGCACACGCGCGATAAAGGCGCGATAATCCAAACTTGACGAATTCGGGGCAACAAAAAAGCCACCCCCGCAACCAGCGGAAATGGCCTCTGACCTGCACTTCTTGCCCTCGTGTCGGAGGGGGGACTTGAACCCCCACGCCCTTGCGGGCACTAGCCCCTCAAGCTAGCGCGTCTGCCTATTCCGCCACTCCGACGTGACTTACTCCAGCTGCAGGAGCGCCAGAGATCATAGTTGACCGAGGCCGAGCGCAGCGCAAGTTTCGCCGGGTGGCCCCCCTTCGGGCGAAACGGCCAGGACCCGAATGGCCCACCCGAGTCAGCGTCACGTGAGGGGGAGGTCAGGCAAATTGCTTGGATCGAACCGGGCTGCCCGTAGCAAGGCCGGCTACAGCCAACTGCAGCACCGCTGCGACGCCGACGGTCACGAGCACGGCCATTCTGGCGGAGCCCAGGTTGAGAAGGAGCAGCAGAAGGGCGACAGCACCGAGACGTCCGACGTTGACAGCTATCTCCCGGGAGAGCACATACCCGCCGCGACGTTCGTTGACGAGGGGGTCGGTGTCCATCGCTTCGAGGATCACGCTTGCGACTGGCACCATCACCGCCGGGTAGACGAGGCCCGTGACGATGCCGTACGCGAGTAGGGATGCCAGACCTGCGTGAAAGAGGAGACCGGTAGCGACGACGAAAGCCCCGGCACCCACCCACATCACTTTTCCCCGCCGGTCAGGCGATACCTTGCCGGCAAGGATCGAGGTCCCGACGCCCGCTAGCGCCGACGCCGCCGCGAACTCCCCCTGTGCGGCGGAGCTCGACGTCGTGAGCGCGACCAGGACGATCAGGCCCAGAGCCCCAGCTGTCTGCTTGAAGCCGCGGAAAGCAACGAGGGTCCATATACGTCCCCAGTCCGGCTGCGACCATGGCAGACGCAGCGCCTCCCTGACCGGTACACCGCCGATGCCTGCGGTGTCTCGCAGGCATCGCGATACGAGGAACGCCGTCGCGAAAGCTGCGCTCGATGCGGCGAACACAGCGAAGTATCCCGCCACGCCGCCGATCGCAGCGATTACCAGTCCAGCGCCGAACGGGCCGACAACGTTGACCACGTTGAGGAAGGCGAAGTTGAAACCGTAGTAGCGGCCACGCTCGTCGCTCTCGACGATGTCGTAGATCAGTGTGTTGACCCCGAACCAGTAGACGCCTTGCGCCGCCCCGTTGAACACGCCAAGGGGCAGCGCCAGCGAGGTGGCGTGGTGTCCGAGCACTATGAGTGACAAATAGAAGATGCCCGTAACGGCCACACCTGCACGAAGAAGCTTTCGCGGTGCTACTTCAGGAAACACTCCTGCCACCACTACTGACATCACTATGAGACCCCCGTAGCGCCCGAAGGCGAACAGGGCCATCTTTGTAATGCTCCCCGACGACGAGACGTAAAAGTAGAGCGACACGAAAATTGACGATGCCGCTAAGCCTGCGTTGACTAGCGCTCCCGTCGCGAGCAGCTCTCGGGAGGGACGCCTGAGTCGCTGCGCAACGACCGGAGCGGCCTCCGCCGCCACCAGCGTGCTCTCGGACTCCTCGGGAGTCCCGATGGACACCACCGGAGCAGATGCGGAGGAATCGTTGGATGTCGAGGAATGTCGCCTCGATCTCTTCAGGTGCATTTATCTTGAAAGTTCCGTGCTCGCGTCGTGTCGTCTCTAGGCCAAAGGCATTAGTGGCCCCAGTGTAGCGTCTCGGACCGAAGGATCGGCACCTTGAGGTGCGAGCTACGTTGCGATACGAGGACGTTGTCTTCGCGGCAAGGCATGGGGCCTGAGGACTCCGGCGCCGAGAGCGACGACCGCGGATAGTGCAGCGACCAAGCCGAACGACACTCGAAGCGACGATACAGATGCGACACCGCCGATGACACCAGGTGCTGCGAGGCCGGCGCCGTAGGAAATGCCTGCGACACCTGCGATGCTTCGCCCCGGGTGCGGGCCGATACGTCCGGCCGCAGCGAATACGAGCGGCACCACCACGGCGACTCCGCCGCCCAGGAGCCCGAAGCCAACTAGGCTTACCGCTAGGGACGGCGATACCGCGACGGTGAGCGCACCGGCGGTGGCACAGACGCCGGCGCAACGTACAACGGCCGTAGCTCCCACACGCCTCACCACCGTGTCGCCGGCGAGGCGCATCAAGGCCATAGTTGCGGAGAAAGCTGTGACCGCTACCGCCGCCAAGCTGACCGACCCGTGAAGCTCATTCCGCAGGAACACTGCCGACCAGTCAGTGCCCGCCTGCTCGCCGAACACGGCGCAGAGGCCGATAAGACCGATAAGCAGAATCGGTCGCGACGGAAGTGCAAACAGCGGGGGCGCTTCGGAGTCGCCAGCAGACCCCGCCGTCACAAGCGGGTCAGCCTTCGGGTAGCCCGGTTGCCCAAGCAGACGGCTGGAACTCATGCCGGTGACGAAGATTAGAACCACAGCGACTACAGCGAACTGGTCCAAGGGTGCGATGCCACGATGAGCGCAAAGCGCCGCGACACCCGACCCAGCCAGAAGGCCGACACTCCAGAACCCGTGGATGCTCGACATGATCGAGTGGCCGTAGAGGGCTTCGACTCGCACCGCGTGTGCGTTCATGACGTTGTCGGCGACGCCGGCGAACGCCCCGTAGGGGACCAACACGAGGCACAGCCCGATGAACGAGCCAGCGAGGCCGGGCAGCACCAGCGCTGCGCACCAAAGCCCTACTGTGACGCCGACTAGTGGTCTGAAGGAGTAGCGGTGGACGAGCCTTCCCGAAAATGGCATGGCCAGCATCGCCCCCACGCCCGGCATCAGCAGTGCTACTCCGAGATGGCCCACCCCCACACCGACGTGTGACGCGATCGAAGGTATGCGTCCGGCGAAGTTGCCGGTGACCGCTCCGTGAGCGGCGAACACGATGGCGGTAGCAGCTCTGGCGGAACGTTGGCTGCGGCCGGGCGACGTCACCGCCGCGCACCATCTAGAAGTGCCAAGGAAACTCGGACCAGTCCGGCTTTCTCTTTTCCAGGAAGGCGTCACGCCCTTCGACTGCTTCTGGCGTACCGTATGCGAGCCTGGTGGCCTCACCGGCGAAAATCTGTTGGCCTACTAGGCCGTCGTCGACGAGGTTCAGGGCGAACTTGATCATGCGTTGAGCCGTCGGGCTCTTCGAGTTGACATCTCCGGCCCACTCGAGCGCGACCGTCTCAAGGGTCTCGTGGGCGGCGACGGCGTTGACGGCTCCCATTGCGTGCATCTCGTCGGCGCTGTAGGTCCTGCCGAGGAAGAAGATCTCTCTTGCGAACTTCTGCCCCACCTGGCGCGCCAGGTAAGCCGAACCGAAACCCCCGTCGAAGCTGGCTACGTCCGTGTCGGTCTGTTTGAAGCGGGCGTGCTCGGCGCTCGCGATTGTCAAATCGCAGACGACGTGAAGGCTGTGACCGCCGCCGGCAGCCCAGCCCGACACGACGGCGATTACGACTTTCGGCATGAAACGAATCAGGCGCTGCACTTCGAGGATGTGCAGCCTTCCTGTCCGCGCCCTGTCGACGCTCTCGGACGTGTCCCCGCTCGCGTACTGGTAGCCGTCGCGACCCCGTATGCGCTGGTCGCCGCCGGAGCAGAATGCCCAGCCGCCGTCACGCGGTGAGGGCCCGTTGCCGGTGAGAAGAACGCACCCCACGTCGGGGCTCTGACGCGCGTGGTCGAGCGCCTGGTAAAGCTCGTCGACTGTCTGTGGCCGGAAGGCGTTTCGGACTTCCGGCCGGTCGAAGGCCACCCGGACCGTCGGCTGGTCGACTGCACGGTGATACGTGATGTCGTTAAAGGAGAACCCTGCGACCGGAACCCAGCTGCTCGGATCGAAAATCTCTGAGACCATGAGGATCGACACTAGGCGACTGTTAACCGATCGCCTCCGCCCGAGCCGTTGCGGCCGCTACCGGCGTCTGCAAAGGGAAGTGGCACGCCGCCTGATGCTCCCCGCCGAACAGGCTCATCTCAGGCACCTCGGCGGCGCAACGCTCCTGCGCACGTGGGCACCGGGTACGGAATCGGCATCCCGAAGGGGGGTTGACCGCCGACGGTATCTCGCCGGTCATCGCTACCTTCCCCGCCTTCTGTCTGGCTATCTCAGGCCGCGGTACGGGAATCGATTCGAGGAGGCCAGCAGTATAGGGATGCGCCGCACGTTCGTAGATGTCGGCACCGGTACCGACCTCTACAAGCTTGCCCAGATACATGACCCCGATGCGATCCGCCAGGTAGCGCACGACCGAGAGGTCGTGGGAGATCACGACGTACGTCAGGCCGTGACTCGCCTGGAGGCGCCTCATCAAGTTAAGGATCTGTGATCGCACGGAAACGTCGAGAGCCGAGACCGGCTCGTCGGCGACAATCAGCTTCGGTCTGAGTGTGAGAGCGCGCGCCAGGCCGAGGCGCTGCCTCTGGCCGCCGGAGAACTCGTGCGGGTAGCGATCGAGGGCGGAGCGGGCCAATCCGACCTCGTCGAGGAGCTCCGCCACGACGGCGTCACGGTCGACAGGCCGCTTCCAGCGAGCCACGTCGAGAGGCTCGCGGATTATCTCCTTGACCCGAGCTCGCGGGTCGAGAGACGAATACGGATCCTGGAACATGAGCTGCAGGTCGCGCCGCCTCGTCCGCAGCTCCTTCGCGCTCATCGAAGCCAGGTCGGTCCCGTCGAAGATCACCTGCCCGGCCGTCGGGGCCTCCAGAGCCACACCCATCCGCCCGAGAGTCGTTTTGCCACATCCGGATTCCCCCACGAGCCCGAACGTCTCCCCGCGTCGGATAGCGAGGTTCACACCCGAAACGGCCTTGAGCGAACCGACGCGTCGTTTGAAGACCACGCCCGCTGCGACTGGAAACTCCTTGGAAACGTTGCGAAATTCGAGTACCTTCTCGGGTTCGGGCCCCCAGGAGGCCGACCCGTCGCCTGCGTCCCCACGACTGTGAGAAGACGAAAATCCAAGTGTGACTGTAGTCTTTGATTCGACAGACGCATCGGCGAGCTCGGAGGAATCGCCGCCAGACGCGGATTTCGGGCCGCTGTCGAGAAGTTTCAGTTCGTTGGCGTACCGGGAGCGAAGGGCGGCATTGCGGTCGGCTTCAGCTATGAGCGCGCCTGCCGAACCGACGAGCGCCTCGGCCGACACCTGGCGGGGGTGGAAGCACGCAAATGGATGACCGGGGTTCGCGCCGCCGAGCGGGGGCTCGCCGCGTACGCACTCGTCTGTTGCGAACACACATCGCTGAGCGAAGCGACACCCGGCCGGGGGCCGCGTGAGATCGGGGGGAAGGCCCGGAATTGAGTAGAGCTTCTGAGACCGGTCCTGGTCGAGTTGCGGGATCGAAGCGAGAAGTGCCTCGGTGTAAGGGTGGCGGACGTTGCCAAAGAGCTCACCGGTGGCCGCCATCTCGACGATCTTTCCGGCGTACATGACGACCACCCGGTCGGCGCGCCCGGCGATCACCCCCATGTCGTGGGTGATCAACACCATCGCCATGTGAAGCTCGGCTTTGAGGCGGTCGAGCAGGCTCAGAATCTGGGCTTGGATCGTGACGTCGAGCGCGGTGGTCGGCTCGTCGGCGATCAGCAGCTTCGGCGAACACGACAGCGCCATCGCAATCATCACACGCTGGCGCAGCCCACCGGACAGTTGGTGGGCGTAGTCTCCGAGACGCTCCTTCGGTCGGGGCATACCCACGAGGTCGAGCACTTCGGCTGCCCTGGCCATTGCAGCGCTGTCTGACACCCCCCGGTGAAGCCGGACACCCTCGGCTATCTGGCGGCCGATCGTCATAGTCGGGTTGAGCGACGTCATGGGATCCTGAAAGACCATGCCGATCTCGTTGCCTCTCACGCCGCGCATGTCGTTCTCGCCGAGAGACGCTAGGTCACGTCCTTCGAGAAGTATCCTGCCTCCCGCAATCTTTCCGCCTCGGGGAAGCAGCCGCATGATCGACATTCCGGTCATCGTCTTGCCACAACCGGACTCGCCGACTATGCCAACCGTCTCGCCTGCACCTACCGTGAAGCTGATGCCGTCGACTGCGTGAACTGTGGCGGTGCGAAGCTTGATCTCGGTGCGAAGGTCCTTGACCTCCAATACGTTGTCCACGTCCTTTTACCTCTCCTGAAGGCGGACGTCGAAAGAGTCCTGCAGTGCGTCACCGATGAAGTTGAAGGCCACGACCGTGATCACGATGATCGCCAACGCCGGGTAGACCTCCCACCAGTAGCCGTCCTGGAGGTAGGTGGTGCCGTTTGAAAGCATCGAACCCCAAGTGGGAGTCGTCGGAGGCAGGCCGAAGCCGAGATATTGCAGCACTGCGAGTGTCAGGATGGCGTTGGCGACCTGGAAGGTGACAGTGACGACGATCGTCCCGATCGTGTTCGGGATGATGTGGCGCACGATGATCCTCGTCGACCCGCCGCCCATCGTGCGCACCGCATGCACGAACTCCCTCGTTCTAAGTGTGAGGGTCTCCCCTCTCACCAATCTGGCCGGCACCTGCCACGAGACGATCGCCAAGAGGACTATCAGCAACGTCAGGCTGGGCCGGAAGATTTGCGACATGAAGATGAACAAAAAGACGACGGGTACAGCGAGGCCGATGTCGACGAAGCGCATGAGCACCACGTCGGTCAGCTTCCCGAAGAAGCCGGACACCGCGCCGTACAGGAGTCCGAACACTGTCGAGATCAAACCGACCGCAATGCCGACCTCGATCGAGCTGCGGCCGCCGACCATCATCCGCCCGAGGATGTCGAACCCGCTGCTGTCGGTTCCAAAAGGATGCCCCGCTCCCGGCGGGAGATTCACAGTGGTCAGGCTCGGGTCGAACTGGTTTGTGTGGTAGAAGATCGGCCCGAAGAAGCTGAAGACGACGACCACCACGATGATGACAATCCCGACCACGGCCAGGCGGTTGGCGACGAAAGTTCGCAGGAGGACCCGCCAAGCGCTTCCGGTCGAAACTACGTCGCCGCCTTCGGGCGCCGGGGAGGTTTCTGGTAGGGCTGTTATCACTGCGCCTCCATCAGTAACGGATCCGTGGGTCTAGTAGCGCATAGCCAATGTCGGCGACCAGGTTCCCAACCACAGTGATCATCCCGACGAGTACGGTAACGCCGAGCATCACCGGGTAGTCGTCGCGAAGCGTCGCCGTGAAATACTCGAGACCAAGCCCTGGGAAGTTGAAGACCTGTTCGATGATCAGTGTGCCGGTGATTATGTAAGGGATCGACAGCCCGACAAGGGTGATGACGGCGATCAGCGAATTGCGCAGCAGATGCCGCCAAAGAACGAGCCGTTCCGGAAGGCCCTTCGCCCGTGCAGTTCGCATGTAGTCCTGCGCCAGCGTGTCGATAGCCGACGAACGCATATACCGGCTGAACTGCGCAAACGTCACGAGTGTCAGGCTCGCGACCGGGAGCACGAGGCCCGACGGATGGGCGAACAACCCTAGGATGGACGGCGATTGCGGGGCTTCAGCAGGAAATACGTGGAACGTGATAGCGAGTAGCTGGATGAGTATCAGCGCTACCGCATATTGCGGCATCGAGTAGAGCAGAAAGCTGAAGCCTGTTCCTGCGTAGTCGACCAGCCCGTTGCGCCTGACAGCCTGGGCGACGCCGACGGGGATCGCTATAGCCAGGGCGAACACCAAAGACAAGCCGCCGAGCACTAGATCTCGGGGCAGCTCGCTCGCCACTAGCGAATCGACGGTGCGGTTCGCGACGAAGGAGTAGCCGAGATTGCCGTGCAACAGTTTGTCTATGAAAACCCAGTACTGGTACCAGATGGGTCTGTTGAGCCCGTACTCGCGGTTGAAGCCGGCAACCGCCTGCGGCGTTGCGCGGTTTCCGATGATGTCCCGGGCGAGGCTTCCGGGCAGCATGTGAAGCAACAGGAAGGTGATGGTGACCACACCTAGGGTCACCACCACCGCCTGTCCCAATCTTCTGATTATGAACCCGATCATTGTCGGGATCCAGCTCTCAGATTGCCTTTTCTACTTGGTTAGGTACCAGTTCTCGGGGGTCATGTACCCGAACGCATTCGGCGTGTAGCCACCGAGCTTGTTGGACACCATCGTCCCTGCGTCGCCTTGATAGGTACCGATAGACGTCGGGCCGTACACGACGGGCAGGTGCTGCTCCGCGAACTTCGCGTAAGCGGTGATCGCAGCCTTCTCCTTTGATGCCGAGCCGTACACGGTTGCCGAGATGACGCTGTTCATCTGAGCATTGTTGTAGTTGGAGTAGTTCGCCGAAGCGCCGTTTTGGAACAGCTCCTCGCCGGTCGGAAGGAAGTCAGGTGCGTAGATCCATCCTGCGCCCCAGTTCTCCGCAGTCCACTTGCATGTCGCCTGCGTCGGGGTGCACTGCGTGGCGGTCGAGATCACCTGGTTGAAGGTGTGGGTGGTGAGGTTGATCTTGATCCCTACCTTCGCTGCCTGCGCCTCCAGGTCGTTCATCTCACTGGCGAGCGTCGAAACACCTGACTGGTAGTCGATGTTGAACGAGATTCCCTCGCCTTGGGTGATGCCAGCTCCGCACTGGTTCGCCCCGGTACCCGGACTGGTGCATGTGGTCTGGCCACCAGCTACGACCTTCCACCCGTGGCTCGTCAGAAGACTCGCAGCGGCCGTGGTGGAGAATGGGTACGGGTTGGTGGATGCGTTGAAGCTCGCCAAAGGACTCGCCGGGCTTCCCGGTACCGGGCTATAGGTAGGCACTGCCGTCTTGTTCAAGAAAGCGTCGATCCAGCCCTGCTGGTCGACCAGGTGCTGGAGCGCCTGGCGGAAGTACAGCTGGCGGAAGATCGGCCCGACCGTCGGGTTGTTCAAGTTGAGCGGGAAGTAGTTGAACGAGTAGCTGGCGGCCTTGTTGTCCGTGTAACCCTCGCCTGTAACCGTCGAGAGCTGCGGCGCATACTGCGGGGGCAGGTTCGCAATGGTCAACGCTGACGGTCCCCCGGAGCGGATCTGGTTGAATTCGGCAGTGTCAGCCGTGAAAGGAACCTCGACGAACTTCGAGATCGTCGGCTTCGGTGAACCCGAGTAGCTCGTGTTGGGGACCATAGTCACCTGGCCGGTGGTCGTGATGCTCTGAAGCTGGAACGGTCCGTCGACCACACTCCAGATCGGCGAGTTGTTGTAGCCGGCCACGTTCTTCGACTGGGCGTCGAGGAACTTGTAGACCGCTTCAGCGCCAGCCTTGGTGGAGTCGGCAAGCGAGGAACTGACTGCCGTCGGCGCCGGCTGCGACAACGACGTGCGGTCCCAGGCGAGCGGAAGGGGTGTGATCTGCGACAGCTCGTTGTAGAGGAACCACTCGGGGTTGTAGGCCTTGTTGAGTTGGAACACTATTGTCTGCGGGTTCGGCGACGACATCGACACGACGTTGTCCGGGAAGTACCCGGGCACGTAACCGCAGTAGTTACTTCCGGGGTTCGCCTTGTAGAGGTTCACCCACTCCTCGACGTTGTACGCCTGAACGGGTTCGCCGTTGGACCACTTCCAGTTGTTGAGCGTGACCGTCACGGTCTTGTCGCCGTTTGAAAAGACGGGCGCTTGGCCGATCGAGTAGTTGTAGTCGACCGTCGGCGAATAGTTGTTACCGAACCAGTAAAGCGGCCGGTACAAAAGGGCGCTGAACTGGTCGATGTTGTTTGTACCGCAAACCTGGGCGCTGGTCATCGGGAAGATGTAGTCCGGTTGCGCTCCTGGACCCTCGGTGAAGGTCACCGTACCCCCAGAGATCTTCGCGCCGGTAGGTGCTGTCGGGGTCGTGTAGCCGACGCCTGTGAGCGCCGCACCTCCCGTCGTCGTAGCGCTCGAGCCTGAAGTCGTCGCCGACCCGCCACTTGGCGTACTCGAACTTGAAGAGGATTTGGCAGAGCTTCCGCAGGCTGCGGCAATAACCGCCACGCCTGCCAAGCCCACACCCAACGAGATGGTGCGGCGATTCTTGATCAAGAGGTACTCCTTTACCTTTAGAAAAGTCAGCTTCTACGTCTCGACGCAAGACGAGACGGCACTATTGCAGGCGGATTGACAAGATGACCGTCGTGAAAAGGAAAGCGATAGCGCAGGCAACGGTCGCCCGGTCCAGGTTCCGTTCGGCGACTGTCGACCCGGCAGCAGCTTGGCCGAGACCCCCTCCGAACATCTCCGAGAGGCCGCCGCCCTTACCGCTGTGCAAAAGAACCATGCCAATCAGCGTCAAGCACAGCGTCACCTGAATCACGACTACTACAACGGTCATATTTTTTTCTCCTACTCTGCCTACCCGACAGTAGGCTTAATTTTTCCTTAACGCAAGCCGCCCTGCGCCGCACCGATGTTTGGCGAGGGGATGGCGGTCAACGAACGCCGACAGCCCTCGAAACGATCTCGGCGAAGTCAACCGGGTCCAAACTGGCCCCCCCTACGAGGGCTCCGTCGATGTCCGGCTCCGCCATGAGAGCTTCGATGTTCGAAGCTTTCACCGAGCCCCCGTACTGGACCCGAAGCGACCCGCCCGGGCCCTCACCGTGATCGGCCATGACGGCAGCCCTGATAGCCCCGCAGACCGCCTGCGCGTCGTCCGGGCTGGCGTTTCGACCGGTGCCGATCGCCCAGATCGGCTCGTAGGCTACGACCATCCGTCCGATCATCTCCGGGTCGAGCAGGCCTATACCGGTGCGAAGCTGGCTTAGAACCCTCGTTTCGGTGAGCCCCGCCTCGCGCTCTTCGAGTGTCTCTCCGACGCACATGATCGGAGTCATCGACGACGCGTGCACCGCCGCTACCTTCTTGGCAACCATCTCGTCGGTTTCAGCAAACAACTGGCGGCGCTCGGAATGACCAACGATGACGAAGGAAACGTTGAGCTTGGCGAGCATCTCGGCACTCACTTCGCCGGTGAAGGCGCCGCTCTTCTCCCAGTGCACATCCTGGGCGCCGAGCGATATCGGCAGGTCGTCGGCGTCTATCACCGTCTGCACGGATCGCAACGCGGTGAAAGGGGGATGCAACGAGACGTCGACCTTTGATGAAACGGATGCTCCGAGACCGTAGGAGAACTTCTGGACGATGTTGATCGCCTCGAGATGGCTGTAGTTCATCTTCCAGTTGCCAGAAATCAGCGGCTTGCGCCGGGATCGGGAGGTCAACGAAGCCCATCCCGCAACGCAGCGATCCCAGGAAGGTCGCCGCGCTCGATGAACTCGAGTGACGCCCCCCCTCCCGTCGATACGTGGCCGAAGCTGTCTACAAGACCGAATTTGGCGGCCGCCGCAGCGCTGTCGCCTCCACCCACGACGCTGAACGCGCTGCTTGCGCCGATCGCCTCTGCGAGCGCCCTGGTACCAGCCTCGAAGCGGGGATCCTCGAAGACGCCCATTGGGCCGTTCCACAGCACGGTTCGGGCCTCGGTGACCACGTCGGAGAACTCTGCCGCCGTACCGGGTCCTATGTCGAGGCCGATCCAACCGTCAGGAATGTCCACTCCTATCTGGCGGGTGTCCCCCGTCGGCTCCACGTCGGCCCCGAAGGTCCCGCCCGGGCCGAGAACGGTCAAGTCGCTCGGCAGGCGGATGTCGCTGCCGGACTTGAGAAGGTTCCTGCAAGCAGTGACCTGATCGGCTTCGAAAAGCGAGCTGCCTATCCGGTGGCCGGACGCCGCAAGAAACGTGAAGCACATTCCGCCACCGACAAGAAGCGTGTCGACCTTGTCGAGCAGCGCCTCTATTACACCGAGCTTGTCGGACACCTTCGACCCTCCGAGAACTGCGACGAACGGTCGGGGCGCGCCGTGCAAAAGCTGGTCGAGTACCTCGACCTCGGCCGCCATGATCCTCCCGGCCGCGCTGGGCAGCAGCCGCGGCGGGCCGACGACCGACGCGTGCGCTCTGTGGGCGGCGCCGAAGGCATCGTTTACGAACAGGTCGAATCCTGCACACAACTCATCGGCGAAGGTGAGATCCCCCGCCTCCTCCCGTGCGTCGAAGCGTAGGTTCTCGAGCACGTCGACACGGTCCGAGTCGGCGCCGCGAGCCTCGAGGAGTCCCGTTAGGTGCCGGCGGATCGGCTCCATCGAGTACCTCGGGTCGGGCCGGCCTTTCGGGCGCCCGAAATGCGACGCTGTCGCCACGCGCGCCGCACCGTGGTCAAGCAGCCACGTGATCGTCTCGACGCTCAAACGTATGCGAAGGTCATCGGTGATGACACCGGCAGCCATCGGTACGTTGTAGTCGGTCCGGACGAGGACGCGCTTGCCTTTCGGTGAGGGGAGGTCCTCCAGCTGGGGAAGGCTGCTCAAGGTCGAGGTGCCCCGCCGACGATCCGGGTGAGATCGACGAGACGGTTCGAGTAGCCCCACTCGTTGTCGTACCAGCCGAACACCTTGACCATCGATCCCATGGCCATCGTGAGCGGCGCATCGAAAGTGCACGAAGCCGGGCTTCCCACGATGTCCGATGACACGAGAGGCGCCTCGCTGTATACGAGCACCTTGGAAAGCGGGCCTGCGGTAGCGGCAGCCTCGAACGCTTCGTTGACCTCTGCGACTGTGACATCACGGCGGAGGATCCCGGTGAAGTCGGTTATCGACCCGTCCACGACGGGCACACGCAGCGAACTGCCGTCCAGGCGGCCTTTCATCGACGACATCACCAGGCTCGTTGCTCTCGCCGCTCCAGTCGAGGACGGGACGATGTTGACGGGGGCGGAGCGGGCGCGGCGCAGGTCCTTGTGGGCGAGGTCGAGCAGGTTCTGGTCGTTCGTGAAGGCATGGACCGTCGTCATGAGACCCTTCTCGACCCCGAAGGCGTCGTCTAGGACCTTGATCATCGGCACGAAACAGTTGGTGGTGCAGGACGCATTCGAGACGATCACATGCTCGCCAGGGTTGAAGGTGTCGTCGTTGACACCGACCACGAAGGTCGCGTCCGCCCCGTTCGCAGGGGCGGAGATGACCACCCGGGGCGCTCCTGCGTCGAGGTGCGCCGCAGCCTTGTCCCTGTCGGTGAAGATCCCGGTCGATTCCACGACTACGTCGACGCCGAGGTCGTCCCACGGTATCGCCTTCGGGTCGCGCTCGGCGAAGACCTTGAAAGAGTGGTTCCCAACGCTGATCGAGCCGCCGTCATGGCTCACCAGTTGGCGCAGCCTCCCCTGAGTCGAGTCGTATTGCAGAAGATGCGCGTTGGTCTCCGTGGGTACCAGGTCGTTGACACCGACCACTACCAGGTCCGTGGCGCCGGCATCGGACTCCGCTTGACTCAGGATCGAGCGTATGAAGTTCCTACCGATTCGTCCGAACCCGTTGATACCGACACGTATCGCCATGACTGAGAGTCTCCCTTGATTGCTGTGTCTTAGAAAAAACGAACCTGCTCTGGCCCTCGCGAACCGCGAATCCGCACGTCAGCCTACGCGAGCTGCGACAGCCATCGAGCAAGCTTGACCGGGTCGTGCCCGCCGCCGCCCGCATCGGCGAGGTCCCTGCGCACGACTCTGGTTCCTTGAATCTCGAACTCGGCGTCAGGGGTCCCGTGTATGAGCATGACGTCGACGGGGACACCGTGACCGAGGATCGCCCTCAGGTGGTCCTCTTCGCTGTAGCCGGCAGTCTCGGGTGGCTGCGGCGCGAGGTTGCAGACATATATCCGACCGCTTCTCCGATCGGCCAGTGCCTCGCGGATCGCGCGGACCGTTGCGGCCGCAAGGACGCTCGTGTAGAGCGATCCGGGCCCGAGCACCACCTGATCAGCCGACAGGATGGCTTCGGGAACCGCCGGAGGCGTGGGCGCTTCCCCCGGTATAACAGCGACCCTTCGAATCCCTCCCGCGGTCTGTGCCACAGCCAGCTGGCCGACGACGCGCTCGCCGGCGATGTCCGCTTCGAGCTCGACGGGAACCGATGTCGCCGGGAACACGCGCCCTCCCGCCCCGACAACGCGCGCTACCTGCTCCGCTGGCCCGCTCAGGTCTCCGTCGGGGCCCGTCAGGGCCGCCAACATGAGGTTCCCGAGGGCGTGGTCCTCTAGGGCTGTCCCAGCAGGGAAGCGGTACTCGAGGGCAGCAGTCCAAGGGTTGGCCGGATCTGCCAACGCCGTGATGCACCGGCGGAGATCTCCGGGCGCCGGGATACCATTGGACTGACGTAGCCGCCCGCTGGACCCCCCATCATCAGCAACCGACACTACAGCTGTCACTTGTGTCGCGTAGCGTCGAAGTGCGACCAGCGTCGTTGCAAGGCCGTGGCCGCCGCCGAGGGCGACAGCGGACAGTGAAACCCGTGACGAGCCGGACACAGTTTGAGTTTCAAATGACTCGGACATCAACGGTCCACGTCGCGATGAAATGTGGCAGCGTCGTAGCCGAGTCCTCTTATCGTCGCAGCCAACTCCTCTGCGATTACAACCGAACGATGCTTGCCTCCAGTGCAGCCGACGGCCACGCTCATATACGCCTTGCCTTCCACCTCGTAGCCGGGGAGGAGGAACTCGAGAAGTGACGAGACCTTGTCCAAGAACACGCGGGCGTCCGGCTGCGCCAGCACGTATTCACGCACTATCGGGTCGAGGCCGGTGAGATCGCGAAGGGCGGGCACCCAGTGCGGGTTAGGTAGGAAGCGGACGTCGAATACGTTGTCGACGTCTGGGGGCAGGCCGTGTTTGAATCCGAACGACACGACGGAAATCTGCATCGAGTCTGTAGCGCTGCGGTGGAACAGGTCGATCAGACGCGCTCGAAGTTGATGCACATTCAGGTCGCTTGTGTCAATGACGACGTCGGCAGCCTCTCGAATGGCCGCCAGGCGATCCCTTTCCGATGCGATCGCCTCGAGCAGCTTGTCCCGGCCGAGTGGATGGCGGCGGCGGGTACCCTCGAATCTTCGCAAGAGGACGTCGTCGGCGGCATCGAGGAACAGGGTCTGGACCCGAACCCCTCGCTCGGCCAGCTCGCCGACCGCCGCTTTGAGATCGTCCAGCTGCTCGGTATCGCGCCCTACCACGAGAGCGACGCGATCGCGCGTCGAGCCTGGGGCGATAGCCAGATCTGCGACGGAAACGATGAGCGGAGTGGGAAGGTTGTCGACGACGAACCACCCGAGATCCTCCAACGTCGCGCCGGCCTGGGATCTTCCCGCGCCGGAAAGCCCCGTTACGATAACGAAGTCGGCCACAGCTAACCGCCGCCTCGGTCGAAGCGGATCTTCTTGGCCCGCAAGGCCAAAAGCCTCGGTATCCGAGCGGCATCGCGGTACTCGGCAGCACGTGCGAGGAATCCGGGCGGCGGCGCTGGCTCTGCCATCGCAGTCACATAAAGCCCGGCGGCGGCCATAGCGTTGACATACCGCGAGAGAGGCCTGTGAACGAAAGGTATCCACACGTCCTTCTCGACCTCCTCTAGAGAGTGGTCTTCGTCGAGGTAGGGGCCGATACGCCAGTACTGTTCTTCGAGGATCGTGTCGTCGATCCAGCC
>JAJZDJ010000297.1 GCA_021828685.1 Actinomycetes bacterium
TGTTACACTCGACTTGTTAGGGCACTTGCCCCTTCCTCTGGGCGTCGCCGGACACGAGGGATCGACTGTCGTGATCGGCCTGAACGGCCTCCGGCTGCTGCGGTCACGGGCTTGGTCCGCTAAGCCGTGACTGTCCGGCGAATTTAGCTAGTGGGAGACGGCTTTGCGGTCCGCCTCGCGAAGACGCGCCGCCATCGATGCCAACAGCTTGCGCGACACGGCCGGGACCTGATCGAGCACGGCAAGAAACTCCCGCTGTCCGATGACGAGCATCTCGGCAGGGCCTTCGGTGGCGACCGAGGCGGAGCGCGGACCCCGGTCGAGTAGTGCCAGCTCGCCGAAGTAGTCCCCTTCGGCCAGCTCGGCGATCTTGCGGCCGCCTCGGCGCACGGTCGCAGTGCCGTCGAGGATCAGGTAGAACTCGTGCCCGAAATCGCCTTCCTTGACCAGTTCGCTGCCCGGCGCGACGCTGACCACGTCGGACGCACGGGCCACGAGGGCCAGCTCCTTCTTGTTGAGGGAGGAAAACATTCCTACGCGGGCGAGATGCTCCAGCTTGCGGTCGGCTGCCATGAAAGCAACTCTAGCCGATGACATGAGAGACTGTCTCGGGTGCTCGACGTCTTCGGACTATAGGAGGGCGTTAGACGAAGTGGCAGGCTCCGCAAGTCGTCGAGCACAAGGTCTGGTTGGAACCGGCTCGAGCGCCTCGACACCAGAATCTCCTCGTCGGGTCGGTGCGCGTCGAACCCGACCAGGCCGCCGCTCTCCTCGGCGAACATCCCGACTGGCAACGTGGCCTCTCCTGTCACAACACTCCGGTTTCGTGTTACGATAATGGCGATGGAGGTCCACAAGGAAGCCCTCAAACACGGGGTGTCGGAGGCCTCCATCCGCCATGCCAGTCGAGTACTCGCTCATCGAAGCTGACGACGACACCGAGCAAGGGGACCGGCTGCTAATCATTGGCCCCGACTCTGCCGGGAACCTCCTGGAGCTTCTCGCCGCGAGGACCGACACGCGCGAGCTGCTCGTCTTCCATGCCATGGCGATGCGATCAAAGTACCGAGACCTGCTGCAGGGACTGGAGGATTGACATGACTGCTCACCACAAGACCGACAAAGGCCAGGAGATCACCGACGCGCTCATCGAGCAGTGGGGCCGAGAGGCCGAGGCGGGTCTGGACGTCGCCAAACTCAAGCAGACGGTACACCGAGGCCGGGGACGCCCGGCTATGGGCGCCGCCGCCGCCGAGGCTCTACCAGTCCGTCTCGACCCGAAGCTTCGAGCCTCCGTGGTCGAGCGGGCGGAACGAGACGGCGTGGCCCAAGGCGAGGTCGTCCGTCGGGCACTGCGCGCCTATCTAGGACTCGCATCCTGACCAGTTGAGTCTGTTTTGCCCCGAGCCGAGGGAGCGTCGTGCACGGAGGGCTCTCTTGGCGCTCGTCCTCGCGCCTGTCGGTCTCATGTCCGACCACTGTGTCGTCCGCCACATGCCTTAAGGTCCACTGCAGGCCTCGGAGTCAGGCCATGAGGTGGGAGTCGAGAAAGGTGGGAACAGTGTTAGTTGAGGGGCTGACCGGACGGTGCAGAGTCGCTGCTGCCTTCTTGAACGCTCGGCGCAGCCTGCTCGTCTGCTGCGCTCTCACGGTGCTGGTACTTGCGGCGTGCGGAGGGTCCTCGACCAGCGCGGCGGCCGGTTGGTCACGGCCTCAAGCAGTCGCCGGGAATTTCCGGCTGCTTCGCCTGTCGTGCACTGCCTCCCGCTACTGCCTCGCGGTAGGGAACACAGCGTCAGGGACCCCTGGGACGGTCGTCTGGAACGGCAAAACTTGGGGCAGACTGTTCCAAGGTCCTTCCAGCAGTCCGGCAGCGCTGAAGCTCCTGTCGTGTGGGTCACCCGGCTTTTGCGTGGCATCAGATGGTTCGACGGCTTGGGAATGGAACGGGCGATCTTGGAGCAAAGGCGTACCCGTCACCGCCGACGGCCATGTGGCGCCGGCAGTGCAATTGGACGGGCTTGCGTGCAGTACCGGCTTCGCATGCGTGGCAGTCGACGGGCAACGCGAGACGTTCTCGCTACGGAACGGTGACTGGACGGCGACTGGTTCGCTTGCGGCTCTTCCGCCCGCTGCGCCGACCGCGAACGAATCGATCGGGGCTGGCGGGATCTCGTGTGGCTCGCCGACATCGTGCATGATCGTCGACAGCGAAGGTTTCGCATACCACTGGAACGGCAAAACCTGGCAGGCGCCGCTCGATGTCCTGCCACCGGGCAACGGATTTGTGTCGTGCCCGACGGCTGGCTGGTGCATGGCGATGAACGCGCACAGCTATGAGGTGGTGTGGAGCACGAATGGGTGGGGAGCATCTCCAACGTTCGTCGATCCTCGAAGCATGCAGCTATCGCAGCGGTCCGGCGGAAACGGGGTCGTTCCCTGGGGGCAAGGAGATTTCGGGGTCCTCGCACTGTCATGCGGCTCTACTTCGCTATGCGCGGCGATCGACGATGCCGGATACGCCGTGACCTACCACAGCGGCCGCTGGTCCCTGCCGGCCGGCATAGGACCAGCCCTCGATAATGTCGATACCGTCACGTGCTCGGGTTCTCAGGCATGCTTCGCAGTTACCCAAGGCAATGTTGCGTCTGCGAACTACTCGTAGCGGTGCCATCTGGACGGGCGGTGGCCGCGTCGACGTACTCATGCGCCTTGCCCGCGAAGGCCACCGCGTCGGCCGGGTGAGAGCTGAGAGCACTTGGCCTCGGGCGCCCGGAATGAGAGCCTCGATCGGGTGGAGGTAGTCCGCCTCCTACCTAT
>JAJZDJ010000055.1 GCA_021828685.1 Actinomycetes bacterium
TGCAGTCTCGTTTCCCTCTGCAGTCTCGTTTCCCTCTGCAGTCTCGTTTCCCTCTGCAGTCTCGTTTCTCTCTGCAGTCTCAAAGGTATTGCTATAGAACATTGCGGTCGACGATAGTAGTGGCGGAAAGGAAATGACATGACCGAGCCGTTGATCCTTCGAACAGTGACACGCACGCAGGGCGCGAACGCAGCGCTCAAGGATGGCTCGGTGACACCCGAGGGCATTTCACTCCGCTTCGAAGAGGTCCCCGTACTGGTACAGGCGTTCCGGCGGATGGTCCGCACGCTCGAGTTCGACGTCTGCGAGATGGCCGTGACGACATACCTTTGCGCCAGGTCCTTCGGCGTAGCGTTCACTGCGCTGCCCGTGTTTCTGGTGAGGGGATTTCATCATTCGGCGATCCAGGTCGCCATCGACTCCGGCGTCAACTCGCCTGCGGACCTCGCTGGGCGGCGAGTCGGCGTGAACCGTGGCTACACTGTCACTACCGGGGTGTGGGCGAGGGGAATCCTTGGCGAGTTCTACGGCGTCGACCCCGACACCGTGACGTGGGTACGTTCAGGCGACGAGCACGTGGAGCAGTACCGGCCACCGGCGAACGTAGTCGACGCGGAGCCTGGATCGAGCTTGGAGAAGATGTTGCTCGGCGGTGAGCTGGCGGCCGTGATAGGCGCCGACATAGCCGATCCACGGGTGACGACACTCCTCTGCGACCCCGAGGGCACAGCTCTCGACGTGCTACGCGACAGCGGCATCTACCCTGCGAACCACCTGATGGTGGTCAAGGACGAGATCCTGCGGTCCCGGCCCGACGTCGGGCATTCCCTCTTCAGGGCCTTCGTGGAGGCGAAGCGGCCGTACATCGACCGACTAGCCAAGGCTGATCCGGAATCGCTTGCCGGCGCGGACCGCACCAACTGGCTGGTCGCTCAGACCACCGGATCCGACCCGCTTCCCTACGGTTTGGACGCGAACCGGGCGATGCTAGACAAGCTCGTCGCGTACGCGATCGTCCAAGGGATCCTTCCGGAGGCACCTGACCTCGAAACGCTCTTTGATCCGGCGACGTTGGGGATGAGCGGCTGAGATACGTGGGCTAGTACGCGCGCTTGGGAGGCCGGGGTCGGGGGACAGGCGGTCGGGGGGTCGGCGGGATGGGGGGATGGGGGACGCAGACCGTTGAATTTGGTCAGGATCTTCGCGGGCCGCACACAGCCTGACCATATGAAGCGTTTTTTCGCACTTTTTGGTACACGATCTTCGTTCCCAAAAAATCCTGTACCAGCCCTCGCTCAGGAAACGCACTTTTTGGTACAAAAGTTTTTCGACTTCAAGATCCTGACCAAATTTGACGGTCAGGCGGGAGCGAGCGAGCGAGCGACCCTCGCCCCCTACACTTCTCAGCTGCTCAGTTGAGACGGAGCGGGCCGGTGCAGAGCCTCAAGACGGTCCCGAGCGGCGACAACATCGGCTGACTCGTCGAGGAGGCGCCGGCATTCCGCAAGTGCCCGTGGCCAGTTGACCGTGACCGCAGCGCTCAACGCGTTGCGGTCGTCGGCGAACAGGGCGGCGAATCGAGGCGGCAAAGCGGAGGGCTCCCCAATGACGCAGTGCAGGGTCGAAAGAGCCGGCCACCCGACTACCTGCAACTTGAGGTCGTACTGGTCGCTCCACATGTAGTCGGTCGGCTTATTGGCGACGGGGCTGTCTTGGTGGACGATGTTGTACGCGACTGTCGCCGCCTGCTCGACGGCGTTCGTCCAGTGCTCGACGCGCTGCGGTATGCCGAGCGGGGGGCGCGGCCAGCGTGCCACGTCACCGGCGGCATAGACACCTGCCAGGCCGACGACGCGCCCGTACTCGTCGCACTCGACGCCTTGCCCGGTCTCGGCGCCGGAGCCTGCAAGCCAGGCGTCGTTGGTCGACACGCCTATACCGACTACTGCGAGGTCCGCCTCGATCTCCTCGCTTGTGGTGAGGCGAACTGTTACAGATTGTGAATCGTCGGACAGACCAGCGACGCCGACCCCGAAGTGCGCTCGGACCCCGTGGCGGGCGTGGGCGGACTCGATTACGCCGGCGAGGTCCTCGCCGGCGAGCTTGGCCATCGGGGACCGGAGGGGGTCGATGACCGTCACTTGCGCCCCGAGTTTCGCCGAGGTCGAAGCGACTTCGGATCCGATTAGGCCTGCCCCGATGACGACGACTCTGGCGCCAGGAGTGATGGCGGCTTTGAGCCGGGCGCTATCGCCGAGCGTGCGAAGCAGGTGCACACGCTCGCCGCCGCCCCAAGGCGACGGGCGCGCCGACGCGCCGGTCGCGACGACGCACACGTCGTAGGCGAGCTCTCTACCCGCGTCGTCTACGACTATGCGGTCGTGAGCCGACAGCGAAACGGCCTTCGCTCCGAGGCGCAGGTCGAGTCGGAGGGCTTCCAGCTCCGACGGCTCGATTAGCGAGAGACGTGCGGTGTCGAATGTCCCAGCGAGGTACTGCTTGGACAGCGGTGGTTTGTCGTAGGGGAGGGATTCCTCGGCGCCGGCGATAGTTATGCGCCCGTCGAAGCCGTGCCGGCGCAGGTCGCGTGCTACGCGCACCCCCGCTACGGACGCGCCGACGACGAGAACTCCCCTTGATCCGAGCTTTACCGCCTGCTCAGTCACCAGATCTTTCGCCGGCTTCTAGCGACTCCTTGTAGGCGTCCAAAAGCCGCCGGGCGTCCTCCATGCTCAACTGTACCGAATGCTGCTCGATCTGATGCAGGCGCATCGTCCTGACAAGCCCGGTGTCCTGGATCGCGAGGTAGCGAGACGTGTCGGAGGGGTCGAGGTTGAAGTGCTGGTGCCACGCCCAGCGCGGCGGGGCGAAGAGGGTCCCCTCTGACCATTCGACAACCTGCTCGGGCTCACCGTCGTAGTTGATCACCGAGAAGCCGAAACCCTTGACCACGTACAGGTACGCTTCAGTCGTGTGACGGTGGCGCTTCGAGGCGCCACCTGGCTTGAGCTCGGCGATGTGAGCGGACAGCACCTCATAGTCGGCCAGGTCGAACCACTGACCCCGATTGTTACGCCACGGTCGCTCCGGGAGTTCCATCTTGCGCAGGTCGTCGCCGGAAGACAACCCGGTGATCGGGGGATGGTCCTTGTTGAACTGGTCGCGCGCGGTTAGCTCGGACTGGGCTTTGGCTGAAGGGGCTAGGACACCCTTCGCGTACTCTCTGGCCACAATGCCTCCATATCGAAGTGAAAACCATATGGTATTACCTTTAGGGGGTCGATGGCAAGGGGTTCGGGGGTGCGACCTCGTCCGAATCCGCCCGCAGCCAATTCCGCGCTCCAGCGGCGACGACCAGCGGAAGGGTGATCAGGACACCAGCGACGCCAAGGGCAGCGGGGAGGGAAACCACATCCAGAAGGGCCGCAGTCCCGATCGGGGACACGAACAGGGCTGCCGCCCGGAAGCTTCCCGCTACGGCGACGGCGTCGCCGCGGCGGGCAAGTTCCACCGACATGGCGGCGGTCGCCGGCCCGAGAGTTTGAAGTAGGCCAGCGCCGAAGCCGCTGGCGGCGATGAACAAGGCAACAAAGACCGGCGACGTTGAAGCAATTCCCGTAGCGGTGATCCCGACTCCGGCAAGTGCCACACCTATGCCGAAAGCCAACCGGGTCCGCCGCGATCCGATGATCCCCATTGCGACGGTCCCAAGGATGCTCGCTCCGTTCGCAACGCCGACGATCACGCCGACGAGGGTCGACGACTCCGATGCGGCCCGAAGGGCGACAGGGATGTACGACCCGATCAGGCCCCTCCAGGCGCCGGCCGTCGTCCCGGCCCAGCACCCGACGCGCACGCCGGCAAATGACCACACCCGCTGGCGAGGGCCTTTGGGTGGGGGAGCAAATACGTCGAGGCTGGACATGGTGGCTCGTGCCACCACGGCTGCTACAACACCCACCCCCGCCGAAGCCCACAGGGCGGTCGCAAATGACCGCTCTGCGAGCAGTCCGGCGACGGGTGGCCCGGCGAGCAGGCCGAAGCTCGAAACGAGGTTGACAGTGGCGAGTCTTCCGACGGCCTTCTTTCTACTGCGGACCACATGCGCCTGAGTGCCCGTCCAGAACATTCCTCGCGCGAGGCCTTGGATCAACTCGGCTACTGCGAAGACTGCCACCCGGTGCGACCAGACGACCACGACGGCCGACGAAGCGATGGTGACGCAGGCCGCTGTCGCAAGGTTGCGGTCCTTTACGTAGCGCATGGCCCGAGCGGAGCCGAGACGCGCGACCAATTGGGTGATCGCAGATAGAGCCGTCAGCACCCCTATCAGCGGACGCGAGTAGTGCGCGGCGAGCGCCAGCAGTGGCAGCGTTACCGACAGCATTCCGAGCGCCGCCGAGTACACGAACGACATTGCGGCGGTCCCAATCAGGTCGCGGTCGGCACCACCAAGCCGACGCAGCGCGGCCACTTAGAGTCGCAAGGCGCTGGCGAGTCTCGATGCGATTGCCTTCTGGCGTTCGCTTCCGCCGATCGAGGATCCGACGCCGAGATACTTCTCGACCACCGCTGGATCGCCGAGAAGTTTCCTTCCGGTCCCCGACATCGTCAGATGTCCCTGCTCGAGCAGGCATCCCTCGTCGGCGTTGGCGAGGGCCATCCTGCCGTTCTGCTCGACGAGCAGGATCCCGACCCCTCGCTGGCGAAGAGACAGGAGCGCCACGAAGATTTTGTCGACTACCTGCGGGGCGAGGCCGAGCGACGGCTCGTCCAGGAGAAGATAGCGGGGGCCCGCCATGAGGCCGCGTGCGATGGCGAGCATCTGCTGCTGGCCGCCCGATAGCGAACCTGCGTAGGAGCGGAACCTGGATCCGAGCTCGGGGAACAGGTCGACCATCTCGGACTGTCGTGCGTTCAGATCGCCGTGCCTGCGGGTGGTATACCCCCCCAGGCGGAGGTTCTCCTGGACGGTGAGGTTCGCGAACACCTGTCTTCCTTCGGGCACGTGTGAGATCCCCGCCTGGACCACTTCGCGCTCAGAGCGGTACTTGACGCTGTGACCGTCGACGCTGACGGATCCGTTAGATGGTTTGATCAGCCCGGACACGGCACGAAGAAGCGTCGATTTGCCGGCGCCATTCGCCCCTATGACGGCAACCATGCTCGCGGGACGGACCGTTATCGACACAGAATGCAGAACCGGTGTCCGGTCGTATCCGGCGTCGAGGGAGTCGATGACAAGCACTGTTGGCTGTCGCTATACCGTCTGGGGTTGGCCGAAGTAGGCGTCGATAACGGCAGGGTCGGATTGCACCGCCGTGGCGGATCCGCTGGCAATCACCGCTCCACGGTCCATGACGGTCACCTGGTCGGCAATGCCCATCACCAGCGCCATATTGTGGTCGACGACGAGAAGCGAGTGCCCGGCGTCGCGCACAGCGAGAAGGAGCGCACCGAGCGCCATGGTCTCCGTGTCGTTCATCCCGGCTCCAGGTTCGTCGAATAGCAGCAGACGGGCTTTCGACATGAGTGCCCGCGCGATGTCGAGGTGCTTTTGAGCTGCGAGGGGAAGGACGCTGCCGGGTTGGTCCGCCCAACGGTCCAACTCCAGGGCCTCCATGATCGCCTTGGCGCGCCTGACAATCTCGGTTTCCTCCCGCCGCGCCCTGCGAGCCCAGACGAGCAGCTCCGGGTAGGTGGCCTTCTCGAAGCGGCACGCGCCGACGAGGACGTTCTCCAAGACGTTCAGCCCGCTGAATACCCGAGAAGTCTGGAACGTCCGGAAAAGGCCGCGCTTGGCGATGTTGCTCGGCGAAAGCCCGGATATCGACTGCCCGTAAAGCTCGACTCCTCCCCTGTCGGGGCGGTACAGGTTGGAGACGAGATTGAACAGGGTGGACTTCCCGGCCCCGTTAGGTCCTATCACAGCTGCGATAGAGCCCTCGGGGACAGCAAGCGTGACGTCTGAGACAGCGGTCAAGCCCCCGAAGGTCTTCGTCAGCTCCCGAACCGCCAAAGCTGTACTTCCCCGTGTCGAAGCGACGCCAGCAAACGATGGTTCACGTCCCCCAGACGTCTTGCGGCCTTCCGGTTCGTCGTCCGTTTGGTGATCAGCCCCTTCCGCCACCCCGGGCCCCCCTGCCGCCACGCCGGGCCGCCCTGCCGCCACGCCGGCCACCTCTGTCGACGACGCGGCCGTCGCCGTCGCACCCGAACGTGCACCACTGCGGCCTGCGACGCTGGAACCCAGCCGTCGGGAGGTGGCACGGACAGCCGTGACAGCGCCGCCGTATATCCCGGAAGGCAGGAACCTCAAGAACATGACCAGGGCGAGCCCGTCGATCAAGGCCGAGTAGGTCTGGAAGCTCTGGGAGACCTGAGGGATGAAGGTGAGCAGCGCCACCCCGATCAACGGCCCGATCTGCGTCCCGGCGCCGCCGACCACGAGCATCGTGATCAGCTCGAGTGACGTAGCAGAGCCGACCATGTCAGGCGAGTAGTAGTGGAAAAAGGTGGCGTACAAGGTGCCGGCGATCGACGCAATCGCAGCGCTCAACACAAAGACGGCGATCTTCGTTGCGAAAAGGTTCAGACCAAGGCTTCGGGCACCTACCTCGTCCGCGTGCATGGTGCGAAGGAGACGTCCCCGATTGGACCGGATCAGGTTCCCTGTCAAAAGGAGGCTCACGCCGACCAGACCCCAGATCAGGTAGTAGAACCGGTCGTTGGTAGCGAACGAGTACCCGGCGATGCTGAAGCTCGGGATCCCGGCAAGGCCCGACGGGCCGCCTGTCACAGTCAGCCCGCTCGCAATCGACTGGGTAAGGATTCCGAAGCTCAAGGTGACGATCGCCAGGTACATGCCTGTCACCCGGGTGCCAGCGAGCGCCAGCACCACCGCCGTCAGGGCGGAAGCCACCACCCCCGCCAACATCGCGAGCAGCGGTGGCCAACCATGCGAGACGATCAGGATCGACGACGTGTAGCCGCCGACGGCCATGAAACCGGCCTGGCCGAGGCTCACCTGGCCTGCCACGCCGGTAAGCAACTCAAGCCCGACGATCGTCAGGCAGAAGATCCCGGTGATGTCGATCGCGTGCATGTTGCCCGACTTGGCCAGCAGAAGCGGAAGAACCGCCATCGCTGCAACCAGCGCCAACCCCCCGGCTCGCGACGTCTTGCGGCTCAACCGAGGAGGGTTGGCAACCTTGCCCGCCCTTGAAACCGCGACGTCGAGACGGCCGCCACGCGCCCGGCCGAGCAGTCCTTGCGGCCTGAAAATGAGGATCGCGACGAGCAGTATCAGGCTTATCGCAGTGCCGAACAGCGACGAGACGTAACCGGCGACGAGCGCTTCGACGACGCCGAAGACGATGCCACCCGCTGCAGCCCCGACGATCGTCCCGAGGCCGCCCAGGGTGACTGCTATCAGCCCGAGATTGGTGTAGGTGGCCATCGACGCGAAGTCGAGCGACGTGAGGGGCATGATCACCGCTCCGGCTATCACGCCGAGAGCCGCGCTCAACGCGAACGCCAGGAGTATGGTCCGGTCGACGCTGATACCCATCAAGCGCGCAGCGTTTCTCTGCTCGGCGACCGCCCTGAACGCTGAGCCGACCTCTGTGCGAGTGAGGAACAACCACACGGCGGTAATGACAACCGCCGTCGTGGCTAGCACCCAGATGTCCTGGGTGGCTATAAACACGCCTTTCACGTCAATAGGGTTAGCCCCGCTGAACGGAGACAGCGTGTAGGGGTTGTTGCCCCAGATGAGCAGAGCAGCCCCCTGGAACGCCGTGAGGAGGCCCCCCATCAGCATGAGCAGGTTCGTGTGCGAGATCTTGTGCACGGCCGGTCGGATGATCAGCCACTCGACGATGATCATGACAGCGGTCATGACGAGAAGTGCCGCCACGAACGCCAACGCCAACGGCAGGCGGACGTCCACCTTGAAGTCGTACATCACGAGGGCGCCCATTGCGACGAATGAGCCCTGCGCAAGGTTGAGGACACCGGTCACGTTGAACACGAGCGAGAAGCCGACGGCCAGCAGCGCGTACACGGCGCCGGTGACCAGGCCCCCGACAAGAATGTTCAGAAACTCGGTCATGGCTAGCCGAGTGGGGTCCCTCCGCCGCCCGACACTGCCGTGAACGAGCTGCCATTCCAGGTAGTCATGTAGATGCTGTTGACACCCACACCCCGATGGTTACTGACGCTCATGTTGTAAGTGCCATAGACGCCGGCGACGCCGTGCAGGTTCTGCATGTAGTTGAGGATCTGCTTGGCGGTGGCGTTGACGCCGAGCTTGCGCAGCGCACCGACGAGGAGCGTGCCAGGGTCCCAGGCGAGACCCCAAGGGTCGCCTCCGTGGCCGTTGGCGGCACTGACCGCCTTGTCGAATGCGCTGACGGCGGCGCCGATCGACGCCGGCAACACTGACGGTGACAGGTAGAGCGGACCGGTCGGGAAATATATGCTCTTCGGCAGGATCGAAGCGAACGATGTGAGCTCTGCGTGTGCGGCGTTGCCGGCCGTGGTGACCGTCGGGATCGAATCCATGCCGAGCGACTGCATGCCCTTTAATACCGTGCCGAGCGGGGTGCCCGTCGTCCAGACGACTATCGCCTGAGGGTTCGCTGCCTTGATCGCAGCCATCTGCGTGTTGACGCTCACTGACGTCGGGTCGAAGGTCTGATGGCTCACTAGCTTGAACGACGAGAAGGCGCTCGTCGCGAGCTGAGTCGACAGCTGCGTGTAGCCGTCGGTGCCACTCGCGTCGGTCGAGTTGATGACCGCGATGTTCGTGAGGCCTTTGGACTTGAGGAACGTGAGGTAAGCCTCCGCGTCGGCTGTCGTCGAGAGGCCCGCCGAGAAGATCATGCTCCCCGCCTTCGGGTGCGTGCCCGGCGAAAGGTCGTAGATGAAGGGCCCGTTCGCCGTGGCGAGGGCGTCGACCGCCTTGTCGGTCCCGACGATGCTCCCGTTCAAGATAAACGGCACTCCCTGGCTCACCCAGGGGCTCGCCAGCTGGACCGCTGTCGCCGGGTTCGACTGGTTGTCGACGACGTCGACCTGCATCGGGTGGCCGTCGATGCCCCCGGTCGAGTTCACTTGGGAGGCTAGAGCTTTGAGCGCTTTCGCTTCGCGGCTGCCGAGAGCGGCCGCCGCGCCGGTCTCGCCGACGACAGCGTGGAAGACCACCGGCGTACCCGAAGGCGCGCCAGACCCGCTCGTGCCGGCGCTCGACGTCGAGGCAGACCCGGTGCTCGTCGTAGCGGAACTCGAGCTGGTGGTCGACGAGCTGCAGCTCGCAGCGACTAGGGCTGCCGACGCTCCGAGGGCGACCATGCCGGCCCGGCGCGTAGTCGAACGTCTCCTCCGATTGATGGTCAACGCCTGTTCCTCCCTAGTTCGATGCCGGCGAGCGCGTAAGGCTCACCGAGGTGAATGGACGAATGGTAGAACATTTTGCAAATGTTTGCACGTCCCTCGTCCTTCCCGCAGCACATGGTGTCCAATTTGCGGCATGAAGTCCCTACCTCGACCATTCGTGCGGCCGCTCAGCGTCGGCTTATGCGGGCGAACGTGGCGTTTGTGAGCGCTGCAAGAACATCGGGGGCGAGCTCCAACTCCAGGCCCCGCCGGCCCGCGCTCACGTAGACGGTTGGCCATTTCGTGGCCGAGTCGTCGATGACAGTCGCAAGCTTGCGTTTCTGGCCTACCGGGCTGATCCCCCCCAGGACATAGCCGGTGGAGCGCTCGGCGACGGAGTGCTCGGCCAACTGAGCGGTTTTGGTGCCGAGCGCCCCGGCCAGTCCCCGAAAGTCGAGCTGGTACGCGACCGGCACTACGGCGCAGACCAGGCGTGCGCCGACGTCGACGATCAGAGTCTTAAGCACCCTCGTCGGGTCGACGCCGAGAGCAGCGGCCGCCTCCTCGCCGAACGAGGTCGCGTCCGGGTCGTGGCGGTAGCTGTGAAGCTCGTAGTCGACGCGCGCGCCGACTACCGCCCGAACTGCGGGCGTAGGACCGCTCGGCATGGGTCGGGGTGCCTACCCGCCTGCGGCGGCGCGCACCGTCAGGTCCTGCCCACGAGCCGTCTCGGCGAGACGTTCAGCGTGATCTTCCAATCGTTTCGCCAAGTCGGCGTCGGAGAGGGCGAGGATCCGTGCGGCGAGTAGTCCGGCGTTTCGCGCGTTGGCGACCCCGACGGTCGCCACCGGCACACCGGCGGGCATCTGGACTATCGACAGCAGCGAGTCCATACCGTCGAGGTAGCGAAGCGGCACCGGCACGCCGATCACAGGCAGGCTTGTCACTGACGCCAGCATCCCCGGCAGGTGCGCTGCACCGCCGGCGCCCGCGATGATCACCTGCACGCCCCGGCCGGCTGCCTCGCGGCCGTAGGCGATCATGTCTATCGGCGTCCTGTGAGCGGATACGACCCGTAGCCCCACCGACACCCCGAGCTCTTCGAGCACAGTAGCAGCGGCCCGCATCACCTCCAGGTCGGAGGCGCTGCCCATCACGACTTCGACCCGCGTTGATCTTCCCCCGGGTGTGGTCTCGTCAGAACCGGCTGTATTTGACACCGCAGCAATGTTACGGGGAACATCGATGCCGTGTCGGGCGCAGAGTCGGCTGGTGCCTTCCGTGCGCCGGTAGTGGGTATGGTTGGCGCAGGCCAGCTCGCACGCATGACCCACCAAGCGTCCGTCGATCTCGGCGTTGACCTGGTCGTGCTGGCGAAGTCGCCCGAGGATCCTGCGGTGCTCGCTGGCGCGCGAGCGTTATACGGCCGGGCGGACGACCCCGAGGCGCTAGCGCGTCTGGCGGGTCTCGCAGACGTGGTGACCTTCGACCACGAGCAGGTGCCCAACGACCTGGTGGTGTCCCTGGAGGAGTCCGGTGTCGCGGTCGCGCCCGGCTCGCGGGCGCTGAACGCAGCCCAGGACAAGCTGGCCGCGAGACGTCTGTTCTCCGCGGCTGGCCTCGACGTGCCCGCCTTCGCCGAGGTAGGGCCGGACGCCGGGTCGGACATCGTAAGCTTCGCTGCGTCCCACGGTTGGCCGGTGGTCCTCAAGGCCCGCACCGGCGGCTACGACGGCCGCGGCGTCGCATTCGTGGCCGGACCATCGGGTGTAGACGCCGCGCTGTCGAGCCTCCGAGGCGCCGATCTGCTGGTCGAGGCGCACGTCCTACTCGCCTGCGAGGTCGCGGTGCTAGCGGCTCGCTCGACCATCGGCGAATACGCGGCCTACCCGACGGTCGCCACGCTGCAAGAGGACGGGATCTGCACGCAGCTGTCGATGCCCGCTTCGCTCGATCCGGAGGTCGAGTCGCGTGCGCACGATCTGGCACGGTCGGTGGCCGAGCTGGTGGGGGCGACCGGGATCATCGCGGTCGAGCTGTTCGTCGAGCCGTCCGGGCGGGTTCTGATCAACGAGATAGCCGTGCGCCCGCACAACTCCGGGCACGCCACGATCGAAGGTTGCGTCACGTCGCAGTTCCACAACCACCTGCGCGCTGTGCTCGGCTGGCCGCTAGGCGACACTTCCCTCGTCAAGGGTGCTGCGGCGATGGTCAACGTTCTCGGCGGCGCGGACGGAATCGACCCCAGGTCACGTCTCGTCGACGCCCTGGCGGTTCGAGGTGCGAGCGTCCATCTCTACGCGAAGGCGGCCTTGCCTGGCCGCAAGGTCGGCCATGTGACCGCTCTGGGCGACGACCCTTCCGAGGCCGTGGCGACAGCCCGGCGGTGCGCTTCGATACTCGGCGGCGCCTAGATTTTTCCCTTTGGACACACCTCGCCTGGCGCTAGCCTTGAGGGAAACTAGGGAGGTGCCGAGATGGCGATGTCGACGGTAAAGGAATCGGAATCGGTAACGGAGTCCGGTCAGCGTGACCTTGAGGTGCCGGAGGCGCCTGCTGCGGGATCGGTCAACGCGGAACGCCGCCATCGTAAGGAACGCCTCGCGGGGGCGCTTCGCATCTTCGGCCGTTTCGGTTTCTCCGAGGGGGTCGCAGGCCACATCACCGCCCGGGACCCCGAGTTGACGGATCACTTCTGGGTGAACCCGTTCGGGATGAACTTTCGCCACGTGAAGGTGTCGGACCTGATCCTCGTCAACCACCACGGCGAAGTGGTGGAGGGCGGCCGGACGGTCAACCGGGCCGCGTTTGTCATTCATTCGGCGGTGCACCAGGCCCGGCCGGATGTGATCGCCGCTGCGCACGCCCATTCCATCTACGGCAAGGCGTGGTCGGCGCTCGGCCGTACCTTGGACCCGATAACCCAGGACGCGTGTGTCTTCTACGAAGACCATGTGGTGGTGACCGAGGGTGGGGGAGCGATCGTGCTCGACGAGAGCGCCGGCAAGGCCCTCGCCGCCGGCTTGGGGCCGCACAAGGCGGCGATCCACCGCAATCACGGCCTTTTCACGGTGGGACACTCCGTCGACGAGGCCGCCTGGTGGTTTATCACTATGGAGCGATCCTGCCAGGCGCAAATCCTCGCCGAGTCGGTCGGGCGCCCGCATCTGATCGACGACGCGGACGCCCGCTACACCGCCGAGAAGACCGGGTTCCACCAGGCTGGATGGTTCAGCTTCCAGCCGTTGTGGGACGAGATACTTCGAAGTGACCCGGACCTTCTCGACTAGCCGTTAACTCGACTTCTAGCTCGAACGGCCCCGTTAGGCGGCGGGGGCGGCCGGAGTCGCCGGGGTGGTTGTCTTGGGCGGCGCCTGGTGGATGCGAAGTGCGGTCCCGCCGGAGGAGACAACGAAGGCCCGGACGTTGTCGCGAAGCGAGGACGCTCCGGAGACCCCGCCGAACTTGGTGGACGACGTGATGGCCTCGGTAACGCTCTTACCGTCGGGCAGCGCCAAGGTGACCGAAGAAGGGCTCGCCGCGGTGACCTTGCCCCGGTCGTACTCGAAGGTCTTCCACTGGCCTTTGACCTTGACTTCGATAGTCGTGTGATCCGACCGCTGCAGCAGGGTGAGGTGTCTCTTCACTTTAGGTATGTGAGCTGCACTCGAGCTCTGGGTGGACACGGCGAGATTGAGAGGCGCAGCGTTCGACGCTGCTGTGGCGATCGTCGGCGCAGTGAGGGCGTAGGCTCCGACGCCCGCTCCAAGCGAGGCTATGGCAGCCACGGCTCCCGCTGCGACCTTACGTCGGGGGCTTTGAAGTAGCGACATGTGATGCTCCTTTTTTCTGATCTGGCGTGAAGCCAGGTGGGTGTTGCTACATGACCCAGTATCGGAGCAAAGTGTGAGGGCCGTGTCCTGAGTCTATGAGGGTTGTGTTAAGGAGTTCCCGGGCTTCGCCGTGCGTTCCTCCTCGGGTGGATGGTCCCGGAACAGCCGCCACCAAAGCCCGGCGTTGAGCAATTGCAGGACCGAGGAGATCTCGAAGGGAAGGCTCAGGCTTACTTCGTCAAAAAGGTAGCCGGTGAGCAGCGGGCTGGATGCCATGGCGAGCTGGCTCGGCAGGTTGGATATCGCAGCGACGGCGGCGCGCTCGTCGGGTTCCGCGAGGCCAAGGGTGTAGGACTGGCGAAGCGGCAGCGATATCCTCTGCGTCACCATCCTCACCAAATAGACAGCCCCCGCGAGCTCGAAGTTTGGCGCCAGGACCATTGGCACTACGAGCAGTCCCTGCGCGGCGCGCATGACAGCGGAGGTCCGCACGAGGCCGAAGCGGCGGGCCAGGCCCGAAGCACTCAGGCTCGCGGCCATCGTCACGGCGTTGACGACGGCGTAGAGGACGCCCACTTCGGCTGCACCGATACCGTAGCGTCGAAAGAACCAATAGGTGAGGAACGGTCCGAGCATTCCGACGGCGGCCCCGTTGAAGCTGTTGGTTACCCAAAGGCGGTAAACGAGCCAACTCGAACGCAGCGGCCAGTGCAGGCTTCGCTGGCCCTGCTTGCGCGGGGCCCGAGGCTGTTCGGACAGTCCGACTGCCACCAGGCCTGCTGCTGCGGAAACCAGCGCGATAGCGATGAACGATGCGCGAAACGTCGCGGTTGCAGCGGGTCCGCGCACGTGGCTCGATGTCACAAGCAGTGCCAGGAGACCGCCTATGGTTGCGCCGGCCGACGAGGCGAACGCCAGCCGGCCGAACATCGAGTTGCGGTGCTGGGCGGGGACGCTGTCGGCGGCGAAAGCGGACTCCGCCGGCTGGTAGGGGCCGACCGCCCCGGCCCCCGCTCCCGCCCCGCGCCCGAAGCTGCCGACCGCCCCCGCTACGAACAGAACCAGGTGCGTGGACGTGAGACCGAACGCAACCGCCGCGGCGGTGCTGAGAAGCGGTAGCGCGACCATGAAAGGTTTGCGGCCAAGCCTGTCTGCGCTGGAGCCGATCAGGGTCGACATCGCGGCCGACGCGAGGGACACCACGACGACGTAAACGGAGATTTCGAAGGCGCTGAACCCTTCGAGAGCCAGGTAGATCGGGGTTACCACCCCGGCGAGTGCCCGCCCGCAGCTCATAGCGGTCCGAGCGACGAAGATCAGTTCGAAGTTACGGCTCGACCACGCTGGGCGTACGCTCGACGCGAGCCGTGCGAAGGAGTGGCGCACACCTTTTTCCCGAAGCGACATTATTTATCATTGCTAACTTATCATCGAGGCCAGGTCAGCCGTGCTAGGAAGTCGGTCGTGGTGAAACTCCTAGGCGAACGCCCGGTCGAGGGCACGACGCCCGACTCTCTTCTGGCCTTGCACGCAGCGGGCTATCGGGAGCTCAAAAGCCGTCTCGGGCCGGGACTCGTCCTCGACGCGGGATGCGGCCTCGGGTTCGAGTCGGCGTCACTTATAGGCGATGACAGGGTCGTCGTCGGCTTCGACTACGACCTGGCGACGGCCCGGGTCGCGGGGGGAAAGTTTGCCCCGCAGGGCTTGGCGGTGACGTGTTGCGATGCTGTGGCGACGTGTTTTCGTGCCGGCGGTTTCGACTTCGTGTGCTCCTCGCATCTGATCGAGCACTTCCACCGCCCGGCGCTGCATGCCGCGGAGCTCGCACGGGTGCTGAGCGACACAGGGACAGTCCTCATCCTCACGCCGAACCGTCCAGCGGACTTCGAGAACCCTTTCCACTTGCACCTCTACGACCCGGCGGAGTTCGAGGATATGCTCCGCGGCCTCTTCGACGAGGTCTGGGTCGGCGGACTCGACGGGTCGGAGCGGGTGAAATCCGACTTCGCAGCGAGGCGCCAGCGCGCCGAGAAAGTGCTACGCCTCGACGTGTTCAAACTGCGGCGGCGCATTCCTCACAAGTGGTACACGACGATCTACTCCGTGGCGCTGCCAATCGTCTACCGGCTGATGGCGGCCGGTGACAGCGGCGGCGCTACAGGCATTACTGCTGACGATTTCCATGTGACCGAGGAGCTAGACGACACCACGCTCGTGCTGTTCGCCGTGTGCCGCTTCCCGAAACGCAACCACGCTCCGGATTAGTTCGGCGACCTCCCCAGGATGGCTTATGTGCGCCCCATGGCCTGACCCGGGGATCTCGACGATCGTCGAGAAAGGAAGCGAAGAGGCGAGCTCGGCGGCCGCCATCGTCTGATGCGCCCTTGACAGACCGCCGAATCCCACTGTCACCGGGACCGTGATGGCAGACGGATCGAAGACGGGACCGTGCCCGAGATATGCGAAGTCCGTGTCGAGCGTCCGGCCTTCCGAACGCCGAGCGGCGCGCGTTGCTGCCGGGAGGCGCTCCCAGATGCGGTCCCCGACCATCCTGCGCATGAACCACTCGGCGCGCTCCTCGGGCCCGAGCTTGGCCCCGGCGCCGCGAGACGCAGTGTCATTCGGCCAAAATTTGAGCCATGGCATCGGCGCCTCCCAAATGACAGCGCCGCTGAAAAGTCCGGGGTGCTGCTGCATTGTGGCAAGCACGATGTCACCTCCGAGGCTGTGCCCAAACGCCACGATGGCGCTCGGCTCCGGCCCGATGGCAGCGACCTCGGCAAGATCAGCGACCTGAGCGGCGAAGTCGGCGGGGGCCTCCACCGCCCTGGAGTGCCCGTAGCCTCGACGGTCGTAGGCGACGACCTCGCAATCGGGCAGCTTCGCCATCAGACGCGTGAAGCTTGTGGCACGGTCCATCGCCCCGTGCACCATCACGACGCGCGCAGAACGGCCGGAGCCCACTGCGGCGTGGCGGTGTAGGACCCGGATGCCTCCGATGTGAGTGCTGGCCGGCGGGGCCTTCGACGATTCGATGGGGTGCAAGTCGGTTCAGGTTTCTTTCAAAGCTCAGCGGGTGACCGGCTTGTAGCGGATCCTGTGCGGCTGGTCCGCGTCGCCACCGAGCCGGCTTCGCCTTTCGGCCTCGTAGTCGGAGAAGTTACCTTCGAACCATCGGAGCACCGAGTCGCCTTCGAAGGCTAAGACGTGCGTGGCGACACGGTCGAGGAACCAGCGGTCGTGGCTGATAACCACTGCGCATCCGGCGAAGCCGACGAGGGCATCCTCGAGCGCCCGGAGCGTGTCGACGTCGAGGTCGTTTGTGGGTTCGTCGAGGAGGAGGAGGTTCGCCCCGGAGCGGAGCGTTTTGGCGAGATGGACCCTGTTTCGCTCGCCGCCCGACAGCTCGCCGACGTTCTTCTGCTGGTCGGATCCCTTGAAGCCGAAGCTTGCGGCGTACGCCCGCCCGTGCAGCTCCCTCCCGCCGACCACGAGGCGGTCGGAGCCGTCGGCGACCTCCTCGAAGACTGTCTTTGCCGGGTCGAGCGTGGAGCGTGACTGGTCGACGTAAGCGAGCGTCACCGTCTCTCCTATACGCAGGCTTCCGGCGTCGGGGGTTTCGCTGCCCGCGATCATGCGGAACAGCGTCGTCTTGCC